>JBEKQR010000049.1:0-15265 GCA_049519515.1 Candidatus Korobacteraceae bacterium | reverse complement strand
CGGGCGCAGCGCAGAAATGTGCCGGCGCCGCAACCGACATCAAGCAGCGTTCCCGGCCGCCGAAGGCTCTCGATCCACTCCAGCTTTTCATCAAAGTCTTGGGCGTAGGACTTTTCCTCCAGCAGGTACTCGGCAAGAAATTTCTCCTGGTCGGCGCTGATGCCGCCGCCGGCGCGCCTCTCCTGTTCGTAGATGAGTCCACAGCCGTCGCAGATCAACAGGTTGTGGTCCTTGATCTTCAGGAACAGGCGCGTGGCTGGGGAGCCGCAGAGGTAGCAGTTCATCGTTTCCCGTGTAGTCGCTTGCACTCAGTTCAACCGGCAAACCAGCAGAGTTTCGTTCCGGTAGGAACAGCGCAGGCCGGGCGAACCGGGCTGCCCGTCGCCGGCGTTCTGTATTGGCAGGCCGGCGCTGGCGGAGCGCACCAGCACAACCCAGTCAACGCCAAAGGTCCTGTTTAAGCGCTCAAAATCGGAAATCTGAAATCGCTTCCATCCTTCCGTGGCGCGCGCCTGCTTGCGCCAGGTCTCGGCCAGGGCTGGAAACATCGTGACTACGCCACGATCCTTTACATTGTCTGCCAGCATTGAGCGCTCCGCGATGGCGCGGAAGCCGTGCTGGTCCTCGCCCGGAAGGCTCATATGGTCCGGATCAAGGGCGAAGTAAGCGCCCTCCGGTGTGTTGCTCTTGATCCATAGGAACGCCTCGACCCAACTGTTTCGGGGCGCGGTTCCCGGCAGCTCCAGGTGGGGTGTGTCGGGAAAAGTCTGATGCTGCGCATAGAAGATACCCGCAGCCAGCGGCACAAACAGAACGGCCCAGCGCCAGATGTGGCGCTTCAGCACCCACTGGGCAAGCAGCCCTCCCACGAACAGGAAGAACAGGATGTAGACCAGATGGAAGCTCCGCATCGGCTGCAGCTTGACCAGACCCATGAAGAACGGCGGCACGGTCATCACCAGGCCGGCGATAACCGTCGCCAAGCTGAAAATCGCCAGGGCCGTGCTCATCCGCTCCAGCAGCGGCAGGTTCTGCTTCTTGCCGATCCATCGGAACCACCATAGCAAAGCGATGGGAGCCAGAACTCCGAGCCACTCATACCATTCCCAGCGCAGCAGGAAGAAGTAAGGCCGGCTGACAATGGCTTCGCGGTAGGCGTCCGAAGCGCCGGAAAGCAAGCCGAATGGCACAAGCGCCGCTGTCGTCGCCAGCGCCGGCCCGGGCTTGCCCGCAACCGGCTGCCGCTGAGACTTCAGCAGGAGCAACACAGCGGCATATGCCGCTCCAAATACCGCCATGAGCGGATGGATTGCCGCAGTAAACACGCACCACAGCGTGGCACGCAGGAACCTTCGCTCGACCACATTGAGAACGACGAACACCACCGCCGGCGCCGAAAACGAGCGCGTGTTCAGGTACTCGTCCATGAGATGAAGCGACGTGCCGGCCACCGTTATGGTCAGCAAGGCGGAGATCAGCGCCACTCCGCCCCAACATGCCAGGCTGTTACTGAAGACCAGCCGGCCCAGGCGCCAGCAACCTAGCAGCAGCAGGAAGATGCAGGCCAAGTGCCACAACAACAGCACCCAGTCCAGAGGCAGGTGAGTAATGCGCACGGAACCTGCGATCAGCCTGGGAAACAGCGTCATGCCGGCGTGCGCGGTCAGGAATTCGGAGTTGTGAGGATAGAGCCCGGGATTCAGTGCCTGCTTGACGCCCGGAAGATAGACTTCCGCGTCTTCAACCCCAGGATGGTAGCCCTGCACCAGCACGGCCAGCAGCGTTAACAGGGCGATGAGCGCGATATCCCGAATGCCGGGGTTTTTTGAGGCCTGCAAAACCGAACCTTTCAACCCTAAGTCTCTGAGACGCCCTGAGGCTCTGGAACAGGAGCGCTGTCAGCGGCTTTCACGCGGGCGTCCTCTGCGGAATAAAGCTTTCTGCCATTGCGGCTGAAGCGGGGAAGATGGATCAGGCCGGCCTTCTGCAAGGCGAACTGAATGGTTGTCGCCAGCACGCCGAACCCGTATTTGACGCTGCGGCGGAAACTGATGGAAGACGCGTCTGCAAAATACTTCGTCGGGCAGGATATCTCTCCCAGCCGGTAGCCGAAGTAAGCGCACTGGGACAACATCTGGTTATCAAAGACGAAATCGTCGGAGTTTTCGCACAGGGGCAACTCCGAAAGGACCTTGCGGTTGAAGGCCCGATATCCGGTGTGATATTCGGAGAGCTTGACTCTCAGGAAAAGGTTCTCGAAGCCCGTCAGGAAGCGGTTGGCGATGTACTTCCAAAGCGGCATGCCGCCCTTCAGGGCCTGGCCGCCGATTATCCGCGAAGCCAGTACCACATCGTACACTCCATACGCAACCATACTTGCCATGGCAGTTACCAGCAGGGGTGTGTACTGGTAATCGGGATGCAACATCACGACCACGTCCGCCCCGAGGGCCAGGGCTTCGCGATAGCAGGTCTGCTGATTGCGGCCGTAGCCGTAATTCCTGTCGTGGACAAACACTTGCAGCCCCAGTTGCCGGGCCAGCTCGACCGTCAGGTCCGAGCTGTGGTCATCCACCAGAATGCGGATATCGACGAGGTCCGGAATCTCGCAAAACGTCTGTTCGAGCGTCTTTTCGGCGTTGTAGGCCGGAAGAACTATGGCTACGGTTTTACCGTTGATCATTGCTCTTATATCGCATCGCTAAAAAGATGAAAGTACACCACGTTATACGGCGGCGGACTCTGACGCGGGGCCTGGTCTGCCGGTCGATTCGTAGAGGTGGGTACTATCCCTATATTATACAGCTTCTCTGGAAAGGAAGGTGGGGTACTATCTGAAAGCTGGCCGCTGCACGGACATGACCTGTTGGGCAATCCCAGGGCGGGCTTCACCTGAGTGCCGTTTTTTAATGGTGTGATACTGTAAGCGCGGTTGCGCTGTACTCGATAGGGTCATAAGATACGCAACAGCACTCCCTCGGTCCCCGCCAACACTGAATTTGCGTTTGCCGGGGGGCAGGCGGGTGTGCCCGGCCGCATGGGTAAGGCGTTATCCATTAGGCGGCCGTTGGGCGTTCGCGGGTAACTCAATGCTAGGTTTCGGATTCAACAAAACCAAGGTTCTGGCTGCCGCCGAGCGTCACCTGCAACAGGGCAGGCTGCACCAAGCCATTGCCGAGTATCAGAAGATACTCAAGCACGACGCCCGGGACCTGACGGTGCTGAATACGGTCGGCGACCTGTACGCGCGCGGCAACCAGGTAAGCGAGGCTACCGCGTGCTTCCGGGAAGTGGCTGATGCCTACGCCCAGAGCGGGTTCGTGGTGAAGGCCATCGCGGTCTACAAGAAGCTCTCCAAGTTGAACCCGGGCAACGTGGAATATGGCCTTAAGCTGGGCGAGCTCTATCGCAATCAGGGGCTTCATAACGACGCCCGCACGCAGTACTTGCAGGCGGCCGAGCTTTTGCTGCGCGCCGGAAATCTGGAAGAAGGGAGCCAGTTATTCGAAAAAATTCTGGAAATCGATCCGGATAACATTACCGCCCAGTCCAGGCTCGCCGAACTATACATGCGGCACGGGAAGAAGTCTCAGGCAACGGAAATGCTGTTCCGGCTGGCGGAAACCGCTCTTCGCCGGCAATCGCTCGAGGCAGCGGACCAGGCCCTGGGACGCCTTACGACGCTGGTCCCGGAAGATCCCAGGCTGGCCGAATTCCACGCCAAGCTGGCGCTGGAGCGCGGAAATCCCGCGGCTGCCGCCAAGTTTCTGGAGAGCGTTCCCGCGCTGCAATCCAGCGAAGCCGGCCTGCAGAGCCTGGCCAAGGTGTACTTTCAGGGCGGACAGATCGCCAAGGCGATTCCCGTTGCCAAGCGGCTGCTGGGCGAATTCGGCAACTCGGAACTGCTGGCGGAGTGCTGCGACCGGCTGCTTGCCCCGCCGTCTTCGGGGTCCTCGACAGACGCCGACTTCGCCTCTGCCGGGGTCAAAGAGGCGCTTGCCATCTATGAAGAGTTCTCGGAGAAGTTGCTCAGCCGCCCTGGGACGGTGGAAAAACTTCAGGACTGTGTAGCCGCGGTGCGGCAAGATCCGCAGGCCCTGGAGAGCCTGCGCGATCTTCTGCAAAAGGCCGGCGACACCAGCGGGGACATTGAGCTGCTCGAACTGGCCGCCCAGGGCTGGGCAAGGAAGGGCGAGCTGGCGCGCGCCGCCGGCATCTACCAGCGGCTGGCGGCCATGGATCCGCAGAACCCGGGCCACATGCGGAACTATCAGCAGATTGCCGCCAGAATCCAGCCGCCGCCAGCCGTGCCGGGATCGGCAAATGCCGCCTCCGCGGTTGCCGATCATGAGCTGGCCGCCATCGTCGAGCAGAGCGCCGGCGGGTATCCCGACGAGTTGGAGGCCCAGATCCAAAGCGCCATCACCGACGCCGAGCTGCTGGACAAGCATCAGAATCCGCAAAAGGCGATTGCCACGCTGGAACCCGTCCTGGCCGATGCGCCCTTCGAGCCGCGCCTCAATCAACTGCTTCTTGGACTCTACCGCCGAGTGCAGCGTTTCAGCGACGCGGCGGCGTGCTGCGAAAAGCTGGAGCAGGTGCTTTCCCTGGCCGGGCGGCAGGAGCAAGCCCAGGAATACGCGCAACTGGCGGCCCAATACCGCGGCCAGGCGGCGTCCTCGCCGGGCTGGTCCGATACTGCTGCGCCGTCCGGTTCGGCAGCCGCTCCTCCGGCAAGCAAGACGCCTACCATGATCCCGCTGACGGCCGGATTCGACCATTTTTCTCAACCGGGCGCCGAAGAACTCGACATTTCCGAAGAGTGGGAGCAGATTTCCGGAAAATCGGCGGGCCTGGAGACGCCTCCGGTTTCGACACAAGCGCCACGCGCGGCGGCTGCGAGCGAGCCCGAGCAGGTCAAGCAGATTGCCGAGGAGATACGCTTCTACCTGGCGGAGTCTTTGCTCAGGGAAGCCGAGTTTGCCGTGCAAAAGCTGGCCGAGCTCGATCCATCCAATTTCCGGCTGCCGGGCTTTCGCGAGCAATTGGCCGCTAAGCGAGCCGGGCAGGCTGCCGGAGCCCCGGCGGAGACGGGGGCGCAGGCCGGCCGCGGTCAAGAACTGGAATTCGCTGCCGGACCGGCGCGAAACCTCGATGAGCCGCCGCCAGCCTCGACTGAGGAAAATCTGGACCAATTCGTCGGTGACCTGGAGCGGTCCCTGGGGATTGACTTCCCTTTCAAGCCGAACCCGGCGACCGGTGTCGCCCCGGCATCGGCTGGGGCAGCGGCTGCTCCCCAGCGGCCCTCCACTCCGCCTCCACCGCCTGCCTCATACGCTGAAGTGGCGCGTGTGGCCGGAGCGTCGCCGCCAGCGCCCGCGGCTGGCGTTGAAACGGCGCGGACGGCCGGTGTGGCGGCGCCGGCTTCCGCACGCCAGGCCCCGGCGGCTGCAATGGCTGGCGCAGCGAGTGCTGAATCCTCCGCTTTGTCCGATGTTTTCCAGGAATTCAAGGCCGAGATGGAGGCGGGAACCGCCAAGGACGACCCGGAGATACATTACAACCTAGGACTGGCCTTCAAGGAGATGGGACTGCTTGATGAAGCCATCGGGGAGTTCCAGCAGGTATGCCAGGCCATCGACCAGGGGCAGCCCTTCCCGGACGTTCTGCAGGCCTATACCTGGCTGGCGCAGTGCCTGGTAGCCAAGGGAGCGCCGGAGGCTTCCTTCAAGTGGTATGAACGCGCCCTGCGAGCCGCCCCTGACGACGCCGCGCGCACCGCCATCCATTACGAGCTGGCCGAAGCCTATGAGGCCGCCGGGCGCAAGCCGGAGGCCTTGAGCCAGTACATGGAAGTTTACGGCTCCAATATCGATTACCGCGAGGTCGCGCAGCGCATCAAAGCTCTGAAATCGTAAGATTCCCTTATGGACCCGACCCATAACCCCGGACCAGGTTCGTTGTTCGATGCGGAGAAGGGGGCCAGCTCCCAATCAGCTCTCGAGCCGGGCCTGCGGAGCCCGCATTCGTCATCCAATCAGGTTATGGGTACAGAACCGGTTCGCCCGAGTCCCCCGGATGCCGCTGTCGCCCTTGATGGGACGCAATTGAATCGCGAACCTTCAGCCCCGGAGTCCGGGCCTAAACTGGTTCCGGCTAAGGCCGGCGGGGACGAAGCGAATGACAGGCCTTCGCCGTGGACCGCCCGCATCGCGCTGGTTATCGAAGTGATGGTGTGGATCGAGTTGGGCATGATTCTGGTCTTCGTGCCCTGGAAGCGCGCCTGGACCGATAACAGCTTCGTCCTGAATTATCCCCAGCTGCGCGAGTTTCTGGGGATGAACTTCGTCCGCGGGGCAGTGACCGGCATCGGCCTGCTCGACCTGTGGGTGGGAATCTCAAGGGCGGTTTACTACAAGGATCCGGGCAAGCGCTAGAGCAGAGCAGTTTTAGTGCCCGGCACGGCTGAACAGGCTGCGAAAAAACGCGCCGAAGCAACAAGCGAGGCGCTATGGGGTGCGAATACTACGAGATGGCATAACAAGAGCTTGTGGTCTCGTTCGATCTGAAATCTGTTTTTCCGCAGCCCGTGAAGTCGTGCCCTGATAAAATTCCGTACCCGCTGCAAACCAGGCGACCCCATCAGAACGACCATGGAAAATAAAGAAAAACGAGAGCTGGACACTCTGAAAAGTTTCCGGGCTCCGCTTGCCTACGAGAATCGCAAATTCCTGGAAGGCCCCACTGGCCGTCCGCTGCGCATCCTGGCCGAGTATACCGAACCGCTGGCGCGCTTTCGCAAGGAGAACGTGCAGGATACGGTAGTCTTTTTCGGTTCCGCCCGTTTCGGCAGCCAGATGAAGGCCACCCGCAGCCTGACCGAGGCCGAGCACAGCCTGGAGATGCTCGCATCCCAGCAGGCGCAAGCCGGGGTGGAAGATCAGCGCCTGCCGGGGACCCCGGTGCTGGAGACACCGGGTTCGACTCTCGCCTCGCCTGCGGAAGAACAGGCCAAGGTGAAACGCGCGCAGGTGGCGCTCGGCATGGCGCGCTACTACGAAGACGCGCGGCGCCTGGCTTACCTGCTGACCAGTTGGTCGCAGACGCTGCACTCCCGCCGCCATCGCTTCGTGGTGACCACCGGCGGAGGCCCCGGAATCATGGAGGCCGCCAACCGCGGCGCGCGCGAGGCCGGGGGGAAGACCATCGGCCTGAACATCAATCTGCCGGCAGAGCAGATGCCGAACCCTTACATCACGCCGGAGTTGAACTTCGAGTTCCACTACTTCTTCATGCGCAAGCTGTGGTTCGCCTATCTGGCCAAGGCGCTGGTGATCTTCCCAGGCGGCTTCGGCACACTCGACGAGCTGTTCGAAATCCTGACGCTGGCGCAGACGCAGAAGCTCGCCAAGCAGATCACGGTGCTGATCTACGGCAAGGAGTACTGGAGCCGCGTGCTCAACCTGGAGGCGCTGGCCGACGCGGGAGCCATTTCGCCGGATGACATTCAGCTCTTCCATTACGTCAGCACGCCGGAGGAAGGCTTCGCCATCCTGCGCGACTCGCTGACCAGGCATCACTTGAACGTGCCCGCCGGCCGGCGCGCGCCGGAGCTCGCCAAGACCAGGCCGTAGTTGTTTTTCCAGTCCGCCGCAACGCGCGGCGGGAAGAAGGGGTTAGGGAATAGGGAGTAGGGGTTAGAGAATAGCAGTTTCGCAATGCAGCTTTTGTGGTTGCCCAGGTTCTCGGTGCCGGGAAATCCTGACCAGCCCTTATCCCTAGCCCCTAATCCCTAACCCCTGCTGCGTGCCCCACATTTGCCGTAGTTGGCAAATGTGGGTGAAAAGCACACTCAATTCCCGGACGGCTGGCCAACATTGTGCTTCTGCTAGGATAGCTAGGTGCCGATGACTGAAAGCGTGAGCGCCACCACCCATTCGCCTGCCGAGATACTCAGGACGGCCCCGGTGCAGCAGGCCGCGAACGGCATCTGTTACGCCGTAACCGGGCAGACCAATCTGCTGGGCGCGGATGCCGAACGCATGATCTCCTGTGTCCCGCAGGCCATTGCCGGAGCCTTGCGCCGCAAGGCCTTCTACTTCGTCCCGCTGGCGGTGGCGCAAGGCGAGCAGACGGTGATCGCCGACCGCTACGACGTGACGCTCAGCGACCAGGCGGTCTGCCACCGCAATCTCACCCTGGGCGACGCCGAGTGCGTCTTTATTTCTACCCGCCTGATGGACGACCGCTTCTCCGTGGCCTTCGAGTTCTACATCAACGTGGCCCATGCCTTCGTGGAGCACGCCGGCTTTTCGCAGGAGTTTGCCGACCTCGCCTGGAAACAGGTGCTGGACAAGACCAAGGGCGAGACCAGCCTGGACGCGCACGAGCTGCGCAAGATCGCCAACTCGGCGGTGCCGGAGTCGGACAAGGCCAAGCACGAGTACTTCGAGACGGTCTTTGCCGACGCCATCGCCATCTACATGCTTTCGCTGTTTCTGGACGTGGATTATTACGAGCTGCGCGAGCGCGAGTATCCGCTGCTGGCCCCGGCCGCCCTGGCCGAACGCCTGCGCCAGGTGGCCGAGCTGTTCCCCGCCTCGCCGGGATTTGAGTTCAACATCTTCTACCGGCGGCGGCCAAACTAGCCGTCGTGCGGAGTCGCTCCTAGAACAACTAGCGCTGGAGGGTGGCCCATTCAAGCCCGTTGTTGGCTTGAGTGGGGCAGTCTCATGGCTGGACCAATACGCCCCTTTCGCCGGGCGCCTCGGCGCAATCGGCGACAGCCAGCAGAATATTGCAAAATTACTCTGCCTGGATTCATGAGAGCCGAGAACTACCCCACTCAAGCGAAAAAAGCTTGAGTGGGAACCCGCCAACTAAAGCAATTCTACGGTCGTCCTATCCCGTGGAAGCCCACGCCTTCAGGCGTGGGAATTGAGACTATCAAACATTTTCGGCTTTAGCCGCTGTGTTCGGCTTTGTTGGGAAAAGCTGGAGTTATTTTTCTATTTGTCTCGAATAGGAGGATGCGGGTATTGCCAGACACCCCATTCAATAGAAGCACCTGAACACAGGGGCTGAAGCCCACTTATCTTCCGCCTGCATTCACCGGGCTAAAGCCTGGTGCTTCCACGGTTATCGAGTAGTGTTCTTGCGGCCGCTCTCACAGCGGTATATTCCCGTGTTTCTTGGCGGGGTTCTTGTCGCGCTTGCTGTCAAGCATCTCCAGCGCCTGGATGAGGCGCTTGCGGGTATCGCGCGGATAGATGACTGAGTCGATGTATCCGCGCTCGGCGGCAATATAAGGGTTGGCAAATCGCTCGCGAAACTCCTGAATCTTCTCCTGGCGCAGCTTTTGCAGCGCGTCATTACCTTTCACCTCGGGGCCTGCCGTCCCGGGGCCTTTCTTCCCGGGCGTGACATCGGCGCCTGCTGTGCTCTCCTTGCCGCCGCCGGCCATCTCCTTGGCAGCGCGGTCGAGCTCGCGCTTATAGACGATGTTCACCGCGCCTTCGGCTCCCATGACGGCAATTTCGGCGCTCGGCCAGGCGTAATTCACGTCGGCGCGGATGTGCTTGGACGCCATCACGCAATAGGCGCCGCCGTAGGCCTTGCGGGTGATCACCGTCACCTTGGGCACGGTAGCTTCGGCAAAGGCAAACAGCAGCTTGGCGCCGTGCACGATGATGCCGCCGTGCTCCTGCTGCACTCCGGGCAGAAAACCGGGAACGTCTTCAAACGTAACCAGCGGGATATTGAAGCAATCGCAGAAGCGCACGAAACGCGCTCCCTTGATGGAGCAGGCGATGTCGAGCACGCCGGCCAGCACCGCCGGCTGGTTGGCCACCACGCCCACCGGGCGGCCGTTCAGGCGTGCGAAGCCGATCACCAGGTTGCGCGCATAGTGCTCCTGCACTTCGAAGAAGTAGCCGTCGTCCACTACGCGCTGGATCACGTCCTTGATGTCGTAGGGCTGGTTCGACTCCTCCGGAACGAGCGTATCGAGCTGCTCGTCGGCGCGGTCAATGGGGTCAGTGCACGGCCGGCGCGGCGGATCTTCCAGGTTGTTCGAGGGCATGAAGCTGAGCAGCTCGCGGACCATCGACAGGCACTCGGCGTCGTCGTGGGCCAGGAAATGAGCCACGCCTGAGGTGGTGTTGTGCGTGACCGCGCCGCCCAGTTTGTCCTTCGAGACCTCCTCATGGGTCACGGCCTTGATGACGTCCGGGCCGGTGATGAACATGTAGGAGGTCTTGTCGACCATAAGCACGAAATCGGTGATCGCCGGCGAATAGACAGCGCCGCCGGCGCAGGGGCCCATGATGGCCGATATCTGCGGCACCACCCCCGACGCCAGCGTGTTGCGCAGGAAGATGTCGGCGTAGCCGGCCAGCGATCGCACTCCCTCCTGAATGCGCGCCCCGCCGGAATCGTTGAGGCCGATGACGGGGGCGCCGACCTTCATCGCCAGGTCCATGATCTTGCAAATCTTGGCGGCGTTGGTCTCCGACAGCGACCCGCCAAAAACGGTGAAATCCTGGGCAAAGACGAACACCACGCGCCCCTCGATGCGGCCATGCCCGGTGATGAAGCCGTCGCCCAGATAGACCTGCTCGTCCATGCCGAAATCGGTGGTGCGATGGACGACGAACTTGTCGGTCTCCTCGAATGTTCCCGGATCGAGCAGAAATTCAATGCGCTCGCGCGCCGTCATCTTGCCCAGTTTGTGCTCGCGCTCGCGCCGCTCCTCGCCCCCACCTGCTTCGGCAACGGCATGGCGCCGGTTCAACTCCGCCAGTTTGTGGTCCAAAGTCATGCCGGAAATTATGCTGTACGGCTGCTCGCAAGCGCAACCGGGGGAGGCTGGCCGGGTGCGCAAACGTCGAGCGATAGCCGAACCATCACAGGCCTATGTGAGAACTGTCACGTTCAGGCTGTAGAATGGACTTTTAGAGCAGTTTAGGGATTAGTGTGACTTCCGGATTGAGTGTATCCGTTTTCGAAATCCCACTACTGCCTGTGGCAAAACGGAGTTGAAGGTTTTTATAGGAAACTCTACACGGCGCGGAGCGCAGTGACTTCATGGGGATGCTTCGCGTCTCCTGCGGAGCCGCTCAGCATGACACCCGGAATACGGCTACAGCAAAACTTAATTTACTTTAGGAGATGTCAATGGGGGACGCACCCCGGCAAAAGCAAGAGCCGCCCTTAGAAAATCCGGTTGCCGCCGACGCTCGTGCTGCGCGCGCCGCCGCCCGGGTGCTCGCCAACGCCGGCACGCAACAGAAAAACGCCGCCCTGGCCGCTATTGCCGTTGCGCTCGAAGCCGAGTGGCCCAGGCTGCAGGCGGCCAACGCGCTCGACGTGGCCGCGGCGGAAAAGCTTGTGGCGGCAGGACAGCTCAAGCGGTCGCTGGTGGACCGCCTGCGGCTGCACCAGGACAAGTTGCAGCAGATGGTGGCCAGCGTCGCCGAGGTTCAGGCGCTTCCCGATCCGGTCGGGCAGGTGCGCCTGCACACGCTGCTCGATGACGGCTTGGAATTGAAAAAGGTGAGTTTTCCCTTTGGCGTGATTGCCGCCATCGTGGAGGCGCGTCCGGACGCCGTAGTGCAACTGGCGGCGCTGGCCTTGAAGTCGGGAAACGCGCTGCTGATCAAAGCCGGAGCTGAAGCGGCACATACCTCCGAATGCCTGTTGCAGCTCATGTCGGCGGCCATCGGCGGAGCGGGCATTCCGGCCTCGGCCCTGGCGCTGGTGCGGGACCGCGAGGCGGTGCGGCAACTGCTGCGCATGGACCAATGGATCGACCTGGTTGTGCCCCGCGGAGGCGCCGAGCTGGTGCGCTACGTGATGGAGAACTCAACCATTCCGGTGCTGGGCCATGCCGATGGCGTCTGCCACATCTATATCGATCGCCACGCCGACCGCAAGATGGCGCTGGAGATCGTGCTCGACGCCAAGACCCAGGCTCCCAGCGTTTGCAACGCCGTCGAGACGGTCCTGGTGGACGAGCCCATCGCCGCCGATTTCCTGCCGGAGCTGGTTTCGAGCCTCAAGCAGGCCGGGGTAACCGTTCTGGGATGCGCGCGCACGGTCGAGCTGTCCAAGGGAGCAGTGGCGCAGCTTGCACCCGATACCTGGCACACGGAATACGGCGACCTGACCTTGGCCATGCGCGTCGTCGGCGGGGTTGATGAGGCCATAGACCACATCGAGAGCTTCGGCTCGCGGCATACCGATTGCATCGTCACCGGCGACCGGCAGACGGCCGAGCGCTTCCTGAACTCGGTCGATTCGGCCAACGTCTTCCACAACGTCTCGACGCGTTTTTCCGACGGATTCCGCTACGGCTTCGGCGCTGAGGTCGGTATCAGCACCGGCAAGCTGCACGCGCGCGGGCCGGTGGGACTCGACGGGCTCGTGACCTATCGCTACCAACTGACCGGCAGCGGTCAGTGCGTCCGCCAGTATGTTGGCAAAGGGGCGCGGGCGTTCAAGCATGTGCGGCTCGACGAGGATTAATTGACGAGGATTAAATTGAGATTGGGTGCCCCACGTCCCGCCCTGTTTTTGGGCTGACGTGGGGCTTTTGCTTTCCCCAGGTCAGCGCCGACCGGGGTCCCCAGTCCCGCTTGGCGGGACCGTTGTTGTGTTTGCTGGGGTGATAATAGCGCGGCACGGGACCTGGGGCACCCGACCGGCACGGCGGGCGTGGACGCCCCCCGGACAGCCGGTCTGGAGACCAGCGCTACATCAAAACGTGCAATTCTGCACCGCTTCCAACGACCGCCGAGCTAAAATAGCCTAACGCCCATCGGAAGAAGATTCTTATCTCTTGAAAAAGACCGACCGTACTCCTGCATCAACAGCGCACCCGGCCAGCCACACTCGTAAGCCGGCCACCGGCGCTCCTCCCATCATTGAAATGCGGCGGGTTTCCGTGGCCCGCGCCGGGCAGGTTGTGCTGCACGATTTGAACCTGCGCATAGAGGCGGGCGAGCACGTCGCCATCATGGGTCCGAACGGTTCCGGCAAATCGACGCTCATCAAGACCATCACGCGCGAGCTCTATCCGATGCAGCAGGAGGGCTCCTACATGAGCCTGTTCGGGCAGGAGGGCTGGGACGTCTCCGAGCTGCGCTCCATGCTCGGCATCGTCAACAACGACCTGGCGCCGTTCCACTCGCGTCCCATCACCGGGCGCGACGCCGTGCTCTCCGGCTTTTTCAGCAGCATTGGCCTGTGGCGGCATCAGAAGATCAAGCCGGAGATGCGGGAGAAGACCCGCGAGCTGATGGCCTGGCTGGAGATCTCGCACATTGCCGACCGCATCGTGAACGAAATGTCGTCGGGCGAGCTGCGGCGGGTGATGATTGCCCGCGCCCTGGTGCATGACGCCCGCGCCCTGCTGCTTGACGAGCCCAGCAACAGCCTGGACGTCTCGGCGCAAATCGAGCTGCGGCAGACCCTGAGCAAGCTGGCGCAATCCGGAATCGCGCTGCTGATGATCACCCACCACCTTCCCGATGTCATCCCCGATATCGATCGCGTCATCTTCCTGCGCGAGGGCCGCATCGTCGGCGACGGCCCCAAGAGCAAACTGCTGACCCCCGCCAAACTGGGCTCGCTGTTCGGCTGCCCCATACACGTCATTAAGCAGGACGGGTATTACCACCTGGTCTCGTAACTGCATTTCAGATTGAAGATTGCAGATTGAAAAAGCCTCCCGAAACCGAAGCTTGATTCCCGCAAGCATTATGGTTTTGGTGTGGCCGTATTTTGAGTGTCATGCTGAGCGGCTCCGCAGGAGACGCGAAGCATCCCCATGTAGTCACTCCGTCCCGCGCCGTTTGGAGTTTCCTATAAAAAACCTTCAGCTCCGTTTTGCAACTGGCGATAGTGGGATGCTTCGGTCCGCCACCTGGCGGACCTCCGCATGACACCTCAAGAATGGATACAGTCAATCCGGAAGCCACACTAATCCCCAAACTGTTCTGCAATCTTCAATCTGAAATCTGAAATCAAAAACCTGAAATGTCCAACACTGCGGCTCCCCGTATGGCGTCGTTCTTCAGGGCATTGAGCGCGCGGTTGGCCTCTGCCAGGGGATATATCTGCACCTGCGTGCGGATGGGAATCTCGGCGGCGATGCGCAGAAAATCGTTTCCGTCCTGGCGGGTGCTGTTGGCGACGCTGCGCACCACGCGCTCCTGGTAGAGCAGCTTGTAATCGAGCGGCGGGATGGGGCTCATGTGAATGCCGCCGAGGGCGAGCACTCCGCCTTTGCGCAGGGCCGCGAGAGCCGCCGGAACGATCTCCCCGGCAGGCGCGAAGATGATGGCGCTGTCCAGCTTGACCGGCGGCGGGTCAACGGTTCCGCCGGCCCATGCCGCACCCAGCTCGAGCGCCAGATCGCGATGCCGCTGGTCGCGGGTGCAGGCATAGACCTCCACGTTCCAGTGACGCGCAACCTGGATGGCTACGTGAGCAGCAGCGCCAAAGCCATAGAGGCCGAGCCGTCCGCCGGGCTTGATTCCGGAGAGGCGTAGCGAGCGAAAGCCGATGATGCCGGCGCAGAGCAGCGGCGCGGCCTGCTCGTCGGCAAAGCCGTCGGGGATGGGATAGATCCAATCCTCGGGAGCGACCGCGTACTCGGCATAACCGCCGTCCACCGTGTAGCCGGTGAAGGAGGGCTGGTCGCACAGGTTCTCCATGCCGGCGCGGCAGTATTCGCAGCTCTGGTCGGTGTGGTGCAGCCAGGCAATGCCGACCCGCGCCCCGGGCCGGAAGCGGCGCACTCCTTCTCCCAGGCGCTCGACGACGCCGACGATCTGGTGTCCGGGAATCAGCGGAAGTTTGCGCGGCGGCAGCTCGCCTTCAATTACGTGCAGATCGGTGCGGCAGACGGCGCAGGCATGCACGCGGACCAGCACCTCGCCTGGCGCCGGCTCGGGCGTCGCGGTTTCAGTGAAGACGAGGGGATTGGTTTCTACAGGCGCAATCGAACGCAGCAGGCAGGCTTTCATAACATTTCAGATTTCAGATTTGTGATTTTAGATTGAGACCGCAATCGTTCTTCCTGGCTGAAATCACTCCGCCGAAAATTTAACCACAGAGGCCATGCCGGTGCAGAGAAGATTTCTGCCTTATGTTGCCTTCCAATAAGGAACGTAAGAGATCAAACGGGTCATCCTGAGATCGCGCAGATTTTGCGAGGCGCTTTTCAATACGGATTCTATTTTTGCTGCGCGTCGTCGGCCTG
>JBEKQR010000048.1:0-15283 GCA_049519515.1 Candidatus Korobacteraceae bacterium | reverse complement strand
ACTGAAGCTCGGGGCCGCCGCCGAGAACCGTTCGCTGCACGACGTCTTCATGGACGCCTGCGGCTGGCCGGCCATTCCCTTCGATGGCAAACTGCTGATCACCCACCAGGACGCGCTGCTGGTAGGCGGCAAGGTCCAGGCTGCCGCCGGTTACGCCGATCACGTGGTCTTTCTCCAGCCGGAGCTGTGCCAACGCTGCCGGGCGCGCACCTGCATCGAATTCTGCTCGGGACAGGCGATTAACTCCGGAGAAGGCCCGGTTCCGGCATTCGACCGCGATAAGTGCGTGCACTGCGGCGCTTGCCTGTGGAACTGCTCGCAAACCGTCGACGGCGAAAAGAGCAACATAGAATTTCGCGCCGGCGCCGGCGGATTGCACTCGGCGGAAAATTAACGGCACGTTTCAGAGTTTCAAGGTTTCAAAGTAGGAGTGACTGTCATTTCTGACACTCTGAAACCTTGAAACATTGAAACCTTCCGTTATGCCTTCCTCGTCGGCTTTCAGGTAAAATTTCAAGGAATTGACAACTCACTTCTACATTGAATCTTGAAACCCTCTGTACTCAGGACAAGACATGAGTAATCCTTTGCAGATTGTTGTATGCGGCGGCATTGTGCCCGATCCGCTGCAGACGCTAGAGCCGGTCACCGGCGCCGGCCTGCCCAGCCTGAAGAACGAGCTCATGCTGCCCGCGGTGCTCGATCCGTGGGCCAGTCACGCACTTTACGAAGCCGCCAACCTCGCCAAGAAGACGCCCGGCAGCAAGGTCTACCTGGTCAGCCTGGGGCCGAAGGCCAAGCTGCAGCAGGTGATGATGACCATCGCCCAGAAGGTCCCGTTCGAGCTGATCGCCATCGACGGCCCCACGGCGGGCTTCGCCGACGCGGCCGAGGTGGCGGCGCTTCTGGCTGGCGCCATCACCGCCATCCCCGGACTGGACAAGCCGCGCCTGCTGCTCTTCGGCGGCTGGGAGTCGGCCTCGCGCGGCGCCGGCGCCACCCTGCAGATCGTGGGTGAGCTGCTGGGCATCACCGACCAGTTCCAGGGTGTTGACCAGATCACCTTCAACCCGGACGGCAGCTTCGAGGTGCTGGAGCGCGTGGAAGGCGGCAAACACCAGGTCTCCGTTTGCGCCGGAGCGCCGGCCGTGCTGGGATGGGCTACCGGAAACCTGGGCGAACCGCGCAACGATCCCCAGGTCGGCATGGCCAACATGCGCACCGTAATGCCCGCCCTGCAACGCGCCAAGCCGGCCAAGCTCGCCAACGAAGGCCTCAGCTACGCCAAGGTCGAGCTGCCCAAGCAGCAGCGCAATACGCGCGTCGTCAAGGACGCGCCGGTCGACGACATCGCCAAGGAAATCGTGTCCTGGATCGCGGAGCAGTAATGCGCGCGCGTATCTCAGTGTGAATGTCATGCTGAGCGGAGCCGGGGTCCCCGGCAGCCGTGGTTTTTGCGGCTGCGGGGGTGGCGAAGCGAAGCATCCCAGCACTGTTTAGAAAAAAACGAAGCTGACGGTTTTCTATAGAAAAGCTTCGAACGGCGCTGGGGGGAAGAAGACCCAAGGGATGCTTCGCGACTTCTTTCAAAGTCACTCAGCATGACACAGGATGGCATCTGGGGAGTTTGATATACACCTGGTACAAGGTAGAGGTTAAATAAGGAAAACCTGATCATGGAAACCATTTTGTTTGTCGCTCACACGGAAGCCGACGGTGTGCTGGCCAAGCCGGCGCTGGAAGCGCTCGGCGCAGCGCAGGAACTGGCCGCCACGCTTGGCGGTTCGGCGCTCGTCGCAGGGTTGTACGGGGCCCAGGCCGGGCCCGCGGCAGACCAGATTGCCAACTGCGGCGCCAAGAAATTTCTGGCCGTGGCCGCCAATGAGTTCGCGCAGGCGCGCTACGCCAGCGACGCCGCCGCCGTCGAGACCCTGACGCGCGCCGCCCAAGCCAGCATCGTCGTCAGCGCCGGAACCGCGCGCGCCGCTCGCGTCCTGCCGGGCGTTTCTCACCGTTTTGGCGGACGCGTCGACACCCACGTCAACAGCATTCAGGTCGAAGGCGGAAGCGTGCGCGTGACGCGCTGGTTCTACCGCCAGCGCATGATCGCCGAACTGGGGCGGGGGCAGCGTCCGTGGTTCCTGTTGCTGGACCCGGGCTGTCACGCCGCCTACCAGGGCGCGCCGGGGCAGGTTGCGGCCGAGGTCATTCCGGTCGCGCTTGGCGCCAATCACCTGCGCACCACCGTCACCGGAGTGCGCGCCCCCAGCACCACGCAGCAGACCATCCGCCCGGACGCCAAACTGCTGTTCGTGGCCGGCGCCGGCTGGACCAAGAAGCAAAAGGACGGCCAGACGCACGTGCCGGAAGCCGGGGAAATTATTCTCTCGTTCCTGGAGAGGTCGGGGGCTTCGCTCGGCAGCAGCAAATCGCTGGTGGACATCAGCGCCGAGGGCGAGGCTGTTCTCGATTTCATGAGCCACATGAACCAGGTGGGACAAACCGGGGCCACCCCGCGCCATCCCAAGGGTCTTTCCACCTGCTGCCACGGCGAGGAGCCGCACGTGGTGGGATGGCGATTCATCAACGAGCGGCGCGCCATCAACCTGGACCCGAACTGCGGCTGGGCGCGCGGCAAGACCGACGTGCTTTACGTGGCCGACGCCTTCGAGGTGATGCGCAAGGTCAACCAACTGCTTGCCGACAACAAGGACGCCACGGCAAGCGTCTAGATAGCTGTGGGCCGGCAAGCGCCGTGTGTGCGCCTGCCGGCGTGAGACTCTGGAGGCTATAGCAACTGTGGTACCACGAGTGTTGCATCGCGCGGGGATTAGCTGCCGGAAAGAGCCGCATGAAAGATGACACGCTGCTGTTTGCAAGGAATTTCCTGAGACATCCAGTAAGCCTGGGCTCCATCATTCCCAGCTCCAGGTTCGTAACCGAGCGGCTGCTGAAGCAGGTGGACTTTCGCCGGGCGCGGGTCATCGTGGAGTACGGGCCGGGCATAGGCAACATCAGCAGCGCCATCCTGAAGCGGATGCACCGCGACGCCGGCCTCGTTCTCATCGAGGTAAACCCGGATTTCGTCGAGCATCTGCGCCGCGTCTTCGCCGCCGACGCGCGGGTGCGGGTGGTGCAGGAGTCCGCCGACAGGGTGGAAGAGGTGGTTCGCAGCCTGGGCTTCGAGGCGGCAGACTACGTGATCTCCGGCATTCCCTACAGCACCATGCCGGAGCGGCTGCGGCAGTCAATTCTGGCCGCCTCTATTCGCGTTCTGCGCAAGGACGGCCGGCTGCTGGTCTACCAGTTTACCCGCGCAATTTTTCCCTACCTGACCTCGCTGTTCAGCTCCGTGGACGAGGAGTTCGAGCCGCGCAACGTGCTGCCGGCGCGCCTGTTCTTCTGCGACCCGTAAAAGCATTGCAGATTGAAGATTTCAGATTGAAGATTTTGGGTAATGGTATTTTCAATCTGAAATCTGAAATCTGCAATCTTCAATCGCCTGTCAATCTGCAATCTGAAATCTTCAATCTTCAATCCCGACGTTATTCCTCCGCTGTGAAGCCGACAAAAACCGGCTCCGGCTGCAATTGAATTGCAAACGTCTCCCGCACCCTGGACTCGACCAGTTCTTTCAAGCGGAGAAGGTCGGCGGCTGTGGCGCCGCCACGATTCACCAGCGCCAGCACGTGCTTGCGCGAAACGCCGACCGGGCCGAGTTGGAAGCCCTTGCAGATTCCGGAGTGCTCCACCAGCCAGGCGGCGGAGAGCTTCACCTGGCCATCGGCCTGATCGAATCCGGGAACGCTCATGCCTTGGCGTCCCCAGCGCGCGGCGATGCGCTCGTAATCGACGCGGCTGACCAGCGGATTTTTGAAAAACGAGCCGGCGCTGCGCGACTCCGGGTCCTCCTCCCCCGCCAACATGGCCTTGCGGCGGCGGATTTCAAGCACTGCCTGCCTTACCTCGGCCAGCGAGGGCGGAGTCTTCCGCCCGGCGAAGTGCGCCTGCAAATCCGGATATTTCAGGCGCGGCGCGCCGCCGGGACGAAGCGCGAAGCCGACGCGCACAATCAGGTAGCGCCCCCGGTCCGAGGTGTTGAACCTGCTGGCGCGGTAGGCGAAGCCGCACTCGGCGTTGCCCAGTTGACGCCATTCGAGCGAGTCCAGGTCGAGGACATCGACGGTGCGAATGGTCTGCGCAACATCCTGCCCGTAGGCCCCTACGTTCTGCACGGGCGTGCCGCCCACCGTTCCCGGGATGCCGCTCAGGCACTCGACGCCGGCGCATCCGTCGGCGACCGCCCGCGCCACGAACTCGTCCCAATCCACGCCGGCTCCGGCGTCGTAAACAGCTTCGTCTCCACTCCCCGGTTGCGCCGTGATGCCGGCGATGGCGATGCGCAACACCAGCCCCGGCCAGCCTTGATCCGCGACCACGAGGTTGCTGCCGCCGCCAAGAATAAAAAGCGGCTGCCGCTGCTCGCGCGCCCACAGGACCGCCTGCCTTGCCTGCTCGGCGCTGTGCGCTTCGGCAAAAAAGCGCGCCGGCCCGCCAATGCGCAGGGTGGTGAATGGGGCCAGGGAAATGTTCTGGAGAATCTCCATCCGCATCAGTTTACATGCCGCAGCTGGTGCCCTACCCTAGCTTCTTTTGCTAGGGTGGGGTCGTTTGTTCTTGCCAGACAGGATCGCTTTCGGCAACTACCCCACCCTGGCGTCGAACTACACGACGCCAGGGTGGGGCACCCGGCGCCTATTTGTTTTGTGCTTTTATCTCGTCCAGCAGCTCGCGGGCGCGGGCGTAATTGGGAGCGATGCGCAGCACTTTTTCCGCTTGCGTGGCGGCCCTTCGCATATCTCCGTTCAGGAAGAGCGCCACCGCCAGTTCATAATTCTCATCCGCCGAATCGGGACGCGCGTCGGCCGCCTTCTGCAAGGATTCGACCGCCCTGCCGTAGTCCCGCAGCGCCATCTGCACCAGGCCCAGGTTGTAGCGTCGGTCCGGATTCGAGGGATCGAGTGAAACCGCCGCCTGGCAATAAGGCAGGGCGTCGCGCAATGCTCGCTTGCGCGCATAGACGGAGCAAAGCTGGCCTTGTGCTTCGGCGAATTTCGGATTGAGTTCGACGGTGCGCTTCAACTCGCGCAGGGCGTTATCCAGGTCCTTGCGTTCCAAATAGATATTCGCCAGCAAAAAATGCGCTTCCGGGAAGTTGGGACGGCGCTGCAGCACGCGTTCGAGCTGTTGCAAGGCCTGGGCCTGGTCGCCGCTTCGCAACGCCTTCAGAGCCATCGAGAAGGCGCCCGCGTCCTGGTTCCGGTGGCGGGCGGAGATGGCAGTGGCCAGCAGCAGCACGGCAATCAGGCCAAAAGCCAGCCAGTAACGGAGAACTCTGGAGCGCCTCAATCCCGTCAGGCGCCAAGCTGGCGCCGGCTGTCGGATGCCCGGATAATCCGGCTGCGGCGCCTCCGCCGGTGCGCTCTGCCGTACCGGTCCGCTGGGCAGCAGGACCCCAAGCATGGCGCCTGTAATCAGCCCTCCCATGTGGGCGGCGTTGTCCACATGAGCGGCAGCGGCGCCAAAGGCGATGTTGTAGAAAACGAATATGGCGATGCTGGTCAGATTGCCGCGCATGGCGGCCCGCATCTGGCGGTTGTGCTGGAAGGCAAGCGCCGTCAGCAGGGCGCCGGCTACTCCAAAAATGGCTCCGGAAGCGCCCACACCGACCACGTCGGAGTGCCACCACACGCTGGCCAGGCTTCCGCCCAGGGCGCAGAAAAAGTAGAGCGGCACATAGACCAGCCGCCCGAACAAAAGCTCCGCCAGAACCCCCAGGTTGAGAAAGGCCCACATGTTCAGCGCCAGGTGGGGAACTCCCGCGTGCAGAAAGGCGGAACTGAGCAGGCGCCACCATTGCCCGTTGAGCGTCATGCCCCCGAAGTTCGCTCCCCAGCGCAGCAGGGTCCGCGTGCTCGGCGTGAAGGCGTTGCCGGAAATGCACACGGCAATGAAGATCGCAGTGTTGGCAATGATGATCTGCACGGTGGGCGACTTGAGCCAGAAGCTCAGCTCAGGACGGCGTCTGGCTGGCTGTTGTTGCGCCTGCGCAGGGGGCTCTGGCGCGCCCGTAGTTGGCGCGTGGGGGTTGAACAGCTCCTCGCGGCAGGCGGGACACAATGCCTCCTCGGCCCGATTGGGCTGGAAGGGTTGCCGGCAGCGAGAACATTCCTGCACAGGTCGCCTATGGGGTGGAGGCGGGAAGCGCCTTGAAGGCAATGCCGTTCGGATGCATGCCGACGGGAATCAGGGTGAACAAACGTTGTGGCGGCGCCGGGTTTTTCTTGTCGGCGCGGCTGCCCAGGCGCAGCACCGAGACGTCGCCGGAGCCGGAATCGGCCACGAACAGCAGTTGCTCGTCCGGGGTCAACACCATCGAGTCCGGCTTGTCGCCCACGGAAACGCTGACCAGCAGCTTCCTGGTGGCCACGTCGAATACGGCGACCGAGTTGGAGCCGGGATTGCTCACGTAGAGCACGCTGCTGTCTGCGCTGAAAGCGCCACGCACGGGTTTGCTGCCCGCCAGAAAGCTCTCGCTCACTTCGTTGGCCGCGGTATTGATGGCCGAAATCGTATCGGCCCCGGAGTTGCATACGAAAAGCTCGCCGCCGTCCGGCTTCAGCAGCAGGCTCACCGGCGTCCCGCCCACGCGCAGCAGCGTCAGCAGCCTGCGCTTCTCGAGGTCGATGGCCGCCACCTGGTGCGAGCCGGTGCAGGCCACAAAGGCCTTGCTGTTGTCGGGCAGAATCGCGATGCTTTCCGGATTCTGACAGGCGGGAATATCGGCCAGCAGGTTCAGTTTTTGCGCGTCGATGAGGGCCACGCTGTTGCCGCCACGGGCGGAGACGACCACCAGCTTGCCATCGGGCGAAACCCGCACGGCGCCGGGCTGCCCGGGGACTTCCACGTTGGCCAGCAGCTGGCGGTTCTGCAGATTAAGGACGGTCACTGAATTGGAGCCCGCGTTGGCCACGAAGCCCCGCATGCCGTCCGGGGTCACGGCGAGAGAATAGGGGTTCCGCTGCACCGCCATGGTGGCCACAACCTGGTTGCTGCGTGAATCGATCACGCTCACCGAGCCCGAGTCCGAGTTGACCACGTACACTTCACTGTTGACCGGATTGGCGGTAATGCCCGTGGGATTCTTGCCTACGTTGAGGGTGCCGACGGGCGCCAGTGTGGCCGTGTCGATCACCGTCACGCTGTCGCTTTTGCCGTTGCTGACGTAAACGTAGCCGTGGCTGGCGGGCTTGGCTGTGGTGCAGCCGAGAGAGGCAGCCAGCAGAAGGCAAGACCCGGCTGCGAGAACGGCCTTGGTGATCATCGCAGCGAAGCCGGCCGGTCTCCCACGGCACGGGAAAAGTCCGCCAGCGGCACCGGGCCGTGAGGGGGCAGCGAGCGCTCCAGAACTTCGGCTATGGGGCCCACCTGCGCCAGCAGCTCTTCCAGTTGCTGCGGATAGAGGGACTGTGCGCCGTCCGAGCGCGCCTCCTCGGGATTGGCGTGCACTTCGATCATCAGGCCATCGCAGCCCACGGCCACGGCGGCGCGCGACAGCGGGATCACCTTGTTGCGTCTGCCGGTCCCGTGGCTGGGATCGACCAGGATGGGCAAATGGCTCTCGCGCTGGATGGCGGGAACGATGCTCAGATCCAGAGTGTTGCGCGTGTGATCGGAAAAGGTGCGGACCCCGCGCTCGCACAGGATGACCTGGCGATTGCCTTCGTTCATCACGTACTCGGCGGCCAGCAGGTATTCTTCCAGGGTGGCGCTCAATCCGCGCTTCACCAGCACCGGCTTGCGCGCCTGCCCGGCGCGTTTCAGCAGCGAGAAGTTCTGCATGTTGCGCGCGCCGATCTGGATGATGTCGGCGTATTGCTCCACCAGGTCGAGCGAGGCTTCGTTGACGGCCTCGGTCACGATGATCAGCCCGAAACGCTTGCGCACCTCGGCCAGAATGCGCAACCCCTCCAGCCCCAGTCCCTGGAACGAATAGGGCGAGGTGCGCGGCTTGAAGGCCCCGGCGCGGAAAAAGCGCACCCCGAGCGCGGCCACGCGCTCTGCCAGGGCAAAGGTCTGTTCGGCGCTTTCCACCGCGCATGGCCCGGCCACTATGGCCAGCTCGCGGCCGCCAATGGTGGCGGCGCTGCCGGGAAAATGAATTACCGTGTTGTCGGCTTTGATCTCGCGGCTCACCAGCTTGTACGGCTTGCTGATGCGCAAGACCTCCTGCACGCCCGGCAGGTCCTCGAACAACTCCGGCTCGTGCTCCCGCGTGTCACCGATGACGGCGATGCCGAAACGCTCGGTGCCGGCGCTGATGTGCGGCCGCAGACCAAGTGACTCGATTTTGCGGCAGACAGCCTGCACCTGGTCTTCGCTGGCATGCGCCTGCATTACTACAAACATGGGTGGGTCCTCGAACCTCTAGTTTATCGCCTGCTACAGCAGTGCCGCAATGCGGAGGCCAAGGCAAGACCGTTCTGGTTGTCGAAGTGTGCCTTTGTTGTAAGAAGCCGGCTATTTAAATAAAAAGACGATCAGGCATATAGTCGCGGCGAACATTGCCGCCGTCGTAAGCCAGCCGAGAATGTTCATCGCCCGAGTGTTAACCCATTTCCCCATGATCTTGCGGTCATTTGTGATTCGCATTACGAGGAACATCAGGAATGGGGTCGAGACGCCCTGAACAATACCGGCAAAAACAAGCGCCTTCATGGGATTAATGCCAAAAAAGTTTAATCCCATGGCCATTAGCGTGAACACGACGATAGCTGCATAGAACGCCTTGGCTTCACGGGGTTCGGCATGTAACCCGTGTTTCCAGCCAAATGACTGGCAAACGTCGAATGCTGCCCCGATCGTCATTACAGGAACCGCGAGGAATCCGACACCCACCACCCCGGCTGCAAACAGCAGCCCTGCCGCATTTCCGGCGACAGGCCGGAGAGCTTCCGCTGCCTCCGCCGCCGTGTTGATGTCGGTCTTTCCGACCCTGAACAGGGTGGCGGCGGTCGAGAGAATGATGAAATACATGACAAGGCTTGCGAAAAACATGCCAAGGCCGACATCTCGTCTGGAGTGGCGCAACTCCTTTTCCGTGGTGCCCATCCGGTCGGTTAAGCGGCGGCGTCCCATTGAGATATCCTCTTCTACCTCCTGATTCGACTGCCACGAATACAGGTACGCCGACAGACTGGTGCCGATAACCGCCACGAGCATGGCGAAGAATTCTTTATTGAACTGGATGTGGGGAACGAAGGTGCCCTTGAGGACGGATAGCAGGTCAGGTTTGGCGAGAATGGCCGAACCGATGTAGGCCAACAGCGCCAATGCCAGCCAACGGAAGATGTCCCGGAGGAGCGTGTATTTCCATAGTTGCATCGACAGCACGGACACTCCGAGTACAACGACCATGCCACCGATGGGAACCGGGACAATTACGTTGAGGGCTGCTGCCATACCTCCAAGGTCAGCTCCAGCCTCTATAACATTTCCAACAACCGCTGTTAGCAGGAAAGAATAAAGGAGCCACTTGGGATAGTGCTCACTGATGACGGCGAATAGTCCTTTTCCGGCCACCTGGCCGAGTTTTGAACACAGGTAGACGACGGCAAACATCATCGGGAACGTGACTGGCGCAGCCCACAGGAACGACGGGCCGAGCGACGCCCCAGCAGCGGCATAGGTGCCGATAGCCGAAGAGTCGTCGTCCGATGCTCCCGTAATTAATCCCAGGCCAAAGGAGCGGAGAGTCCCGTCTTCCAGAGGCTTGGCGTGCCCCGCCTTGAAGCGTTCTTCCAATGTCGGGTCATGTTTCCGTCTGTCAATGCGGGGCTGAGTGGCCACAGGGTCTCTCCAAATAACCGGTGATCTCTCTCAGATTTGAGGCAGAGCAGCAGATCGGGGTTTGCCCCCGGCTGCACAGGCCTGTGGCACGCACAAACATGCTTTGAAAAAGTTTATAAATGGAAAAGGCAACTTTCCCTGAAGTTGGCAAATACCTTGGCTGAAAAAGACATTCTGAAGCTGATCCCGCCGCCGCCGCCGCCGCCCGAGCGCACCGCGCGGCGCATTGGCATTCACACCTCGACTGCCGGAGGGGTTGAACACGCCGCAGAGCGCGCCTACCGGCTGGGCTGCAGCGCCTTCCAGGTTTTCTCTTCCAGCCCGCGGCAATGGAAGCCGTATGCGTTGGCCCGCTCGCAATGCCGCGAGATGGAGCGCCTGCGCGCGCGCTACGATCTGCGGCCGCTGGTTATTCATGCCAACTATCTGATCAACGTCGCCGGCGGAAACGCCGAGTTCCACCGCAAGTCCATCGAGGCGTTGCGCGCCGAAATCGAGCGCGCCATTTCGCTCCGCGCCGAGTACCTGGTGCTGCATCCGGGGTCATTCCGCGGCATGGAGCGCGAGCAGGGACTGGAGCGGGCAGCCGCCGCCATTGCCCAGGCCGCCGAAGGTCACGACCTGGAGCGCGCAGGACTGGCCGTGCTGGTGGAAAACACCGCCGGCGCCGAATACTCGCTGGGCGGCAGCTTCGAGCAGGTGGCCGAGCTGCTGGAAAGACTGCGGCCGCTGCTTCCGGTCGCCGCCTGCATTGACACCTGCCACACCCACGTCGCCGGCTACGACATCGTCAGCGAAAGCGGCTACCAGCGGACCATGCGGCAGATCGAAGCCACCATCGGGCTGAAGAACATCCCCGTATGGCACTGCAACGACGCCAAGGCTGCCTGTGGCTCCAGGCTCGACCGCCATCAGCACATCGGCAAGGGAAGCATCGGGCTGGAGCCGTTCCGCCGCCTGCTGAACGATCCGCGCACCGCGGCCGCCGCCTTCATCGCCGAGACTCCCATCGACGATCCGCTCGACGACCTCGCCAACGTCAACGCCCTCAAGTCGCTGGTCAAGGCGGAGACGGGAGTCAAGCCTAGGCGGCGCTCCGGTACATCTCTTTAGCGGGTGCTCCACCCTAGCTTCTTTTGCTAGGGCGGGTTTGTTGCATGAGCAACGCGTGGCTATTTTCAAACTGCTGTGCGGCAAGGTACAATTTTCTATTGGTTTCTCTGCTACGAGCCTTTCCGTCCGCGCAGCGTTCGAGACGCCCGCAAGGCCAGCGCAAAGGTTGGGCGTTCATCCTACATTTGGGAAGGAGTTATTCGAGACATGGCGATTCCGGCCACACAAATGCGTCCGGGCATGGTGATCAAGCACAACAACGACCTGCACTCGGTGTTCAGCGTGGAGCACCGCACGCCGGGCAATCTGCGCGCCTTCATCCAGGCAAAGCTGCGCAATCTCCGCACCGGAGCCATGTTCGAGCACCGCTTCCGTTCCGGCGACGCCATCGAAAAGGTCAGCGTTGACGAGGTCAAGATGGAGTATCTGTACAACGACGGCGACGACTACTACTTCATGGACACGCAGACCTACGAGCAGACGCCGCTGAAGCACGGCACGCTCGGCGACGCCGTCGA
Organism: Candidatus Korobacteraceae bacterium; assembly: GCA_049519515.1. Lineage (GTDB taxonomy): Bacteria > Acidobacteriota > Terriglobia > Terriglobales > Acidobacteriaceae > CAWBRT01. The sequence goes on along the minus strand of JBEKQR010000048.1, from coordinate 3,743 downwards.
ATACCTCACGCCCAACCTGCAGATCACGGTGGAATTCTTTGACGGCAAGCCGGTGGGCATCGAGCTGCCGCAGACAGTGGAGCTTACGGTGATCGAGACCGAGCCGGGCCTGAAGTCGGCCACCGCCAGCAGCGTCACCAAGCCGGCCAAGACCGAAACCGGGCTGATCGTGCAGGTGCCGCCGTTTATCAACGAGGGTGACAAGATCAAGGTTGACACCTCGGAGGGCGCTTACCTCTCGCGGGCGTGAAATCCACCCCATCAAGCGCAAGATCGGCGCTCGATGGGGCCCCGGACTCGCGGATTATCTTTCGCCGGAACTTCACCTCTGGTACTCTCGGCAGCATGGACTACCTCTGGACTCCCTGGCGTTACGCTTACGTCACTGAAGCTGACAAGGCGGTTGGCTGCCTGTTTTGTGAAAAGCTCAAGGAGCCCGACGAGCAGGCGGGAATCGTTTATCGTGGCCGCTATTGCTTCGTCATACTGAACGCCTTCCCCTACACCAGCGGGCACGTGATGGTCGTACCTTACGAGCACCAGGACCAGTTGCAGAAGCTTTCGCCCGAGGTGGCCGGAGAACTGATCGCGCTCACCCAGCGCATGGAAGGTATTTTGCGCCGCCTCTATCACCCGGATGGCCTCAACCTCGGCATGAACCTTGGCAAGGCGGCCGGCGCGGGCGTCGCCTGGCATGTTCACATGCACGTTTTGCCGCGCTGGGTGGCAGATGCCAGCTTCATGAGCGCCATCGGCGAAACCCGCATGCTGCCCGAGAGCCTGGAGCAGACCTACACCCGCATCCGGCAGGCCCTTTCAGAACCTTAACTGTCCCGGGCTACTGCGCCAAAATTGTGGAGAATTGAATCGACCAGGCTGAGTGCTTCCTGCCCGCTTTCGCACAGCGCGATGAATTCCAGGCCATAGCTCCGTCGTCGCCGATTGCGAACCACGCACTTCACGGTTAGCGGTTTTTCTGCCTCGGACAAGACGAATTCAACGCTGACATGCTCGCAGATGTAGAGGTCAAGCGCCGCCGGGGCGTTTGCCGGGGCGAGAGTCACCCTCATTCCGCCACAGTTGAGCTCCGAGCCATGGCCCTCGATAACGATAATTTCCCCTCGCCTCCTGGTGACGACCCGGACGGGCACATTGACCTTGTAACGCCCCCAACGACGGCGCGGGGTAGGAAATCCCGATTGCGGGATAACGATTTCTGTTGCGCGGTTCACTCGCGTAAAGCTACGTGGAGTAGAGCACTCTGAGAAGATTACCGAAGTAGCACGGCTGTGGTGCACGGACGTCCGGCTTGGCTGCGGCGCCGGCTGGGAACCGGCTGTTGTCTTTGAAGGGGCACGGCTTAGCGGGCTGCTGAAAAGCTCGAATGCCCAGTCGTTCGCTGGAGGCGGCGCGCAGCTTTCGTCCCATGACGCCGGCGCAGATCAAGACGCTGCTGGCCAAGACGGAGAAGGCCGCGCGCAGCGGCGAATTCGAGCTCTTCAAGACGACATCGCTGTTCGACAGCACCGCCAAGAATCCGGCATGGCTGGGCGAAGAGCCCGAGCGTCTGCAGCAACTGGCGCCTGCTGGCTAAGCAGACTGTTATCCTGAGGCCCGCGCTGTTTTTGCGCGGGCCGACTGGAACACACTCTAGCGCATGTCGTGTTCGTATTCGTGGTTGAAGTAGTTGTGTTCGTGTTCGTGTTCGTGCTCGTGGCGCTCGCGTTCCCGCTCTTCCGCCATGCGGCAGTTCTGGCGGTCGCGCTCCAGCACCTCTCTGCGCTTCTCGACGTTCTTGCCGTGCTCTCCATGAGCGGCAATGTCGCGCCGAAGGTTGTCTTCATCCCTGCGAATGCGGTTCTCGCAATCGCTCCGCCAATCGGCCATTGCGGGCAGAGCGCCGCCAATGAGCAGGGCGCCGCCAAGGACTGCCGCGACTGTAGTCTTTACAAACATAGGACTTGCTCCCGTTCCAGTGGATCTGTTGCCGCATCTTCGGCAACCAATTTCTTCGCACTAAGATGTCGTCACCGGCGTTGGTTATGCCCCGGACCGCTCGCGATGCACGCTTCACGGCTCGAAATCCAAAGCAGCTACAAGAACTCTCGCCCACGCCGGTCGCCCCGCAACAATGTGAGCCGCCGGCATAAATGACCGCACGTCTCAAGATGCAGCATTGTATGTATCTGGGATAGGCCTTTCAGGGGTACGAGGTGGTCAGGAAAGCCGGTCAGTGGTAGCGCAAAGATGCCAGGTTCCTCTGCTCTGCCGGCTACTGCCGGTACAGAATGGCCTTCTTCAATGCGTCCACAATTTCGGTGATGTAATCGCGGTCGCGGCTGGTGAGCGCCTGAACCTCGCCTGATGCGCCATCGAGCACAACCGCAAACTTCGGCTTGACAAAAACGCTGAGGAGAGCTCCGGCCATGAACAGAAGCAAGCCCAGACGGTAAAGCCGGGCAAAGAAGGCGGCCAGTCCGAATACATACAACAGCGTTGGCCACGGCGTTTTCGAACCTGCCCGTTCAGCCCGCGCGCCCGTCACCTCTGACATGGGAAAGACCCGTCCCGGCACGGTGAAATGAGTGTTGGTGACGGTCACGAAGCCGTTTCGAAAAAACGTCTTCTCCCCTTCCGGCGGCAGGAGAATGGGCTTCACCGCCGGACCGGCGGCATTCGCTTCCGCGGTCTTGCTCTTTCCGCAGGCATGGCAGTAATTACCCTCATCGGCGAGGTGCGCACCGCAATAGACGCAGTACTGTGCCATATGCCCAGATGATAGCTGAATTTTTGAACCGGACTCGAATTTTTTGGCTCGGGGACTGACTGCGGCGTTCAGCAGGATCGTTAGACACAGCACAACTAGAAACCGCGCTGATCGCCGCCGGAGTGATGATGAATGTGGTTTCCGCGTGGCATCACGCGCGATTGGTCCGGAGCCGGCGACGAGGCGAACTGCCGCCTCCTCGCCCTTCGACCCAAGCCGTTATACTGGCCTGGTTCCTGGCCCGCTGTCGGGCTGGCAATGGCGGTCTATCTGGTTTCTCTCCAAGGGCTCACGTTCGTAGCTTCTGGAAATACTGAGAGGACAGTTATGACATCGACTCCTGACAACGGAATCATCAATAAGCCCAGCAATCATTCGGTCGACGAGACCGTAGCCAAGCTCAAGGGAATTCTACAATCCAAGGGAGTCACCCTCTTTGCACTGGTCGATCACAGTGGAGAAGCAGAAAAAGTGGGAATGAAAATGCTCCCCACCAAGCTGTTAATTTTCGGCAGCCCCAAGGCCGGCACTCCCCTTATGCTGGCCGCGCCCAGCAGCGCCATTGACCTGCCGCTCAAAATCCTGGTCTGGCAGGATACCCAGGGAAAGGTCTGGGTCTCATACAACAGCCCGGCGTACTTGCAGCGACGGCACGGTCTGCCGCAGGAGTTATTGCAAAACATCGCCGTGGTGGAAGCGTTGGCAGCGAAAGCCGCAGAATAGCTCGCAGACAATGACGAGGTTTGCCTACAACGCTTTTCCTTGTCGAACTCGATCACGTAAAATCGGGTATATCGCTGAAGCCGGCAGCCGGCCGTGCATTCATCGAGCAGATCATCTTTCCGACCATCACCCGAGGCGAAGACCTTGGTAGAGCTTGCTTCAAAAATAGTGCTTTGAAGGGGCGTGGCTTCGCGGGGTCCCCAGCAAGTCCGCATTTGACTTGCTGGGGTGCCTTGAGCCACGCCGTCCAGAG
>JBEKQR010000047.1:0-15333 GCA_049519515.1 Candidatus Korobacteraceae bacterium | reverse complement strand
ACCCCGGCGCGTAAGAAACAGCGCGCTGGGGACCCAGGGGCAAGCCGCGCTTTTTTCCAGTTTCGTGACCGGCAGACCGTCTCCGAGGTCCCCGGCAAGGGCTGTATTGGCGCTTGCTGGGAAGAACTAATCTCTTGTTGAGCAATCGCCTGCGCACGTCTGCGGGCGATTGTTTTTATTTTGCAGAAGAGAAGCAGCGTGGCGGCGCAATGTCCAGCATGGTCCGCAAGCCCGGAGCGGCGTGCAGGACAGGCACGATAGAATTTGCCAGGATTGCGCAGGTAGCCACGTCGCCGTTGACCCCGCCTTTGATGCAGATGTCGATCTTTGGTGTTCCCTCGATCACGACCCTGTCCCTCGCGTCCGGTTCGCCAATGGCGGCGCGAAACACCATGGAGATTGCTTCCGTGCCATTCACCATGCCGCGGCCCAGTTGCTGCACTCCGAGCACGTAACCGGGTTTCACCGTCATGCCGGCGCTCCGCACCTCGCGCTCGGCGATGATCGGGCTGATGGCCTCCCCGGTTTTATCCAGCTTCCAGCCCAGGGCTGAAGCGATCATGTGCATCGACTCGGTCAGGCCGACATGGCGCAAACTGCCTTCCTTCACTTTTTCATGAAATGCCTGGACGCTGAGCCCGGCGCCAATCTTCCGCTGGAAGGGAAGCCGCCGGAAGGCCGCGTCCTGGATGCGTTCGACCGTGACCTGGCGGACCTCGCGGCAGACACCGCTAATGACGACCGGCAGGAAGTCCATGAGGAAACCGGGATTGACTCCAGTGGCCAAGACCGCGACCTGGTTTTGCCTGGCTGCGGCGTCGATGCTTGCGGCCAGCGCCGGATTCGTCAGCCAGGGATAGCTGAGCTCCTCGCAAGAAGAGACGACGCTAACGCGATACGGCAGAATCTGAAGAAGCTGCTCGTGGGCCGCCGCCAGACCTGAGGTCGTGGTCAACAGCACAACATCGACATTTCCGCCGCCAAGGACTTGCTTCAGGTCGGGCGTGACCTTGACGCCAAGCGCAGGCTGCCCCGCCAATACGCCGATATCCTGTCCCGCCTTTGCCGGGTCGGTGTCAATGGCGCCTGCGATTTCGAAATTCGCTTTTTCCGCCAGAAATTGGGTTACTTTGTTTCCGATGGGCCCCAGCCCCATCTGCGCAATTCTTATTTTCTTCTCCATCTTCGCCACCTTCTCGAATGAATAATTTTCTGAATTGGAAGTTTAAAGAATCAGGCCTGTCCGGGCCAACCAGCTTTTCGTCTTTACTTTAAGGCAAACATCTGATATTTTGCTCCCGCAAATCTTGAGCGAAATTTCCAACTTCTATAAGGGGATAGAACTATGCGCAAGTGGTTCGTTCTTTTTCTGTTCTGGCTAGTTGCCGGGTTGACCATCGGCGCGATTGGCTTGCAGGCAGCCGATACGCTGAAGATCGGCATGGTCGCGCCCATAACTGGCCAGCAGGCCGAGTCGGGACGCTGGCAGATTCAGGGAGCCAAACTGGCGGTAGAAGAGATCAACAAAGCCGGCGGCGTACTCGGCAAACAGGTCGAACTGGTGATAGAGGACGGTCAGGGAACTAACCCTGGCGTTATCCTGGCTTTCACCAAGCTGGCCGGCGACAAGAGCATCCCTGCCTTCATCGGCACCGTCCGCAGCACGGAGATCAAGGCGATGTCGCCCGAGGTATTGAAGACCGGCAAGCCGATGATCATCGGCGGTACGGACCCGACGCTTACCCATATGAATAACCAGTGGTACTTCCGCGTCCGGCCGCACGACGGCTATTCGGCGAAGGTGATCGCCGAATACGGCGTCAAGACGCTGGGGAAGAAAAAATGGGCGATCGTGTTTTCCTCGGAAGCTTTCGGCAATGGCGGCAAAGATGCCCTGACCGCGGCCCTCAAGACCATGGGTATCGAGCCGGTCCTGACTCAGGGGTATCCCAATGGTTCGGCCGATTTCACCGCCGTTGTGCTCGCGCTGAAGAGCTCTGGAGCCGACATTATGGCCAGCTACATGGCCTTGGACAACGACCTTGGCATCTTCGCCAAGCAACTCCGGCAGTTCGGGGTGAACATTCCGTGGATCGGCTCGCCCAGCATTACCGGCACAACCGCCTTGCGGCTGGCAGGCCCGGCGCTCAACGGGGCCTACGGGGTGGCGGACTATGAGCCGGACTCCTGCCCGGCCGCCAAAGCATACGCCCAGAAATATGAGGCTGCTTACAAGCTGAGGCCCGATTTCTTCAGCTCCTGGGCCTACGATGGCATGCACGTGCTGGCCATTGCCATCAACAAAGCCAAGAGCACGGACCCGCAGAAAATAAGGCAGGCGTTCCTCGCCATTAAGAATTACAAGGGCGCCGAAGGGACGTACAACTTCGACAAGAATGGCGACGGCTTGCACGGCTATAACGTGGTAAAAAACAATAACGGAAAGTGGGGATTCGACAAGCACATCGATTTCGCGGATTAGAAGCAGGGAATCTATTCTGATGCACCCCGGCAAGCCTGAAATCGGGCTTGCTGGGGACATTCTGTATTCCACATATTTCAGCCGGGAATGATCTTCCGCAGGCAGGAAATAGCTTGTCGTGCCGCCGAATCCGGGTCGGGCAGGGGAAGTATTTCGACCGATACCCATCCCGCGTAAGAGACTTCACGCAAAGCAGCGACAATGGAATGAAAATCAAGATGGCCCCAGCCTGGCGCCAGACGGTTGCTGTCTGCAAAATGAATGTATGCAGTGTACTTAATGAACTTCCTTAGATTGCCTTCTATGGAGGCATCCTCGATATTCATGTGAAATACGTCGGGCATCAACTTCAAATTGGGTATGCCGAGCTTGTCAAGCAACGCGGCGCCTTCGTCCAGATTATTGATGAAATTAATTTCGTAACGATTGACCGGCTCCAGTATGAGATCGACACCCAAGCCATGTGCGTACTGAGCTATCTCGCTTACCACATCGGCAAACCGTTGCTCTGTGGTTGACAACGTTTCTCCTGCGTTGACCGGTCCCCGGACACGTCCGATATTGACCATTGCTCCAAACTCGGCAGCGACTTCTGTCAGTCCTTTGAAAACCTCAACCGCCCTGGCGCGCACCGCGGGATCTTTTGCCGTAAACCATAGATTGGCGCCGGCAAATACCTGGCCGGTAGAAATCACCGGAACCTTCAGCCCGCATTGATTAACAAGACTCTTGACCTGCTTGATATTCACTTGATGCCTGTCCAAAAGAGCCAGTTCTATTCCGTCGTAACCCATTTCGGCTGCTTTTCGGATACTCTCTTGGATTCCCCGAAAAACCACAAAAGCGGTTGGCAAGGCATTTTCGGACGCGACTGCTACCGCGATTTTCATCAATCACCTCAGGTGCTCGCCTCGACCGTGCGAGCGCGGCGCCGGTTGGAGATCCGGTTGCCATTGGCTGTTCGACGGCACGCGGCATAAGCCGGCAACTCTGCCTTTCGTTTCCTGCCGGCGCCACTGCCAGCGCCGTCTGTATTTCGCTCACGCGTCATAGCCGCTGGAGCGCTTATCGTACAACACTGGAAGGGAATTTTCAGCGGCAACAATTTTGTCTTTACACTATCGCGAAGCTTTGATATCCGTTAGGCTTACAGTCAAGTCTGAACCAGGTCGCAATTGTTGGAGGCGGCAACCCTTTTCGACGTCTCGCCGTTGCAACTCCAGGACAGAAGTAGATTTCGAGGCAATCTTCGGGATCTCGCGTCATTGCAAGGACAGCGTTAAGAGGCTGCGGGAAACGCGTCTTTTAGTGAGAAAGAAAGGCAATGGAAGTCAGGCAAATCTTCTTTGAGGCAGTCGACAAAGTTGTCGTACGTACGGTGGAAGAGCGGTTGGAGCCTGAGTCGGGAGAAGTGGTGCTGGCCCCGGTTTACGTCGGGGTTTGTGCGAGCGATCTTCACCTGTTGCATGGCAAGCACCCCTTTTTCAAGCCCCCGGTGATCACCGGCCACGAGATGGTGGCGATGGTAGAGAAACTTGGTCCGGACGTTACGAATCTTGCGCCCGGGGATCACGTTGTGCTGAATCCGTTGTTCACTTGCGGCACATGCCGGAGCTGCCGCAGGGGCGCCTTCAACACCTGCGAATCCAACCGTGTAACCGGTTATCGACTGCCCGGAGTGGCCCAAACCCGGGTAGTGATCAGCGCCGGGCACTTGCACCGTCTCCCCAAAAATCTGCCAATGGAGAAGGCCTGCCTGCTGGAACCGCTGACCGTGGGCGTTCATGCTGCCAGCCTGTACGACGACCTGGAAGATGTGCTGGTGGTAGGTGGCGGCACGATCGGGCTCTGTGTCTTACTGGCCCTGCGTGCGCGTGGTGCAGGCCGCATAAGCTTGATCGAGCCGGTTGCCTCGAAACGCGATTTGGCCAAACGTCTGGGCGCGGCTGAAGTCTTCTCGCCGGACCAGGCGCAGGTTACACCGCGTTATACCGCGTGCTTTGAGTGCGTGGGCGGGCAGCGAACCTTCGATATCGCCAGTGGAAGCACGCTGTCGGGTGGCGGCGTTGTCGTTATAGGGGTGTCGCCCGGCCCGGTCTCAGTGCCTATGCCGAGGATGCAGCGATTTGAAATACGCATTCAGGGCAGCGGCATGTACCTGGACAGAGACATGAAACGCGCCATAGCGTTGATGGCTTCTGGCGTGGTCGATGTCGCACCGCTTATCTCTATGGTGCGTCCGCTGGATGAGGCGCCGGAAGCATACGCTGCGGCTGCGCAGGCCGGGAATATGGTGAAGGTTCTGGTGCGAATGAACTGATAAGATCAGTTGAACACCAATCACCAGCCGGCAAGATGGGGCTTCTCGGGATAGAGAATCGTCTTTACACGATTGGGAACATTTGATATCAATCTTGGCTGAAAGCCACAGCGATAATATTGGAGGACAATCATGCGCAAATGGGTAATTTGTTGCTTGCTGGGTCTGGCTGTCGTCGTAACCGTGGGCGTCGTTAGCTTGCATGCAGCCGATACGATCAAGATTGGCGTAACGGCGCCCATCACCGGCCCCGCTGCCGAGTCCGGGCGCAATCAGCTCCAGGGCATCAGGCAGGCCGTCGAAGAGATCAATTCGGCTGGAGGAGTGCTGGGCAAAAAGATTGAGCTCGTGGTCGAAGACGATCAGACGACCAATCCCGGCATCATCATGGCCTTCAGCAAATTAGCCGGCGACAAGGACATTGTTGGTTTCATAGGGTCGATACGGAGCACGCAGGTGAACGCCATGTCGCCCGACGTGATAAAGGTCGGCAAGCCGGTAATGATTGGCGGTACCGATCCGACCCTCACCCATATGGGAAATCCCTGGTACTTCCGCACCCGGCCAAACGACAGCTACTCGTCCCGGGTAATGGTCGACTACGGCATGAACACGCTCAAGCAGACCAAATGGGCGATCATTCATTCCACCGATACTTTCGGCACCAGCGGCAAGGATGGAGTGGTTGCAGCTCTCAAGAAACTTGGAATCACGCCGGTTCTGATTCAAGGCTACACCAACAATTCGCAGGACTTTACTCCAGTAGCGATGGCGGTCAAGCGTTCCGGGGCCGACGTTATGGCCAGCTATATCACCATGGAGCCGGACCTTGGCGTCTTCGCCAAACAGCTCCGCCAGTTGGGCGTAAACATTCCGTGGGTCGGCTCGGCCACCAATATGTCCGCCACCGCCCTGCGACTCGCAGGAGCGACGATGTACGGCACCTTTACGGTGGCTGACTTCAGCCCGGAGGCGTCCAAGACCGCCAAGGCATATGCCGACAAATACGCAGCCACCTACAAGATGAGGGCCGACCACTTCAGCGCCTGGGCCTACGATGCCATGCATGTTCTGGCGCTTGGCATTAAGAATGCCCGAAGCACTGATCCGCAAAAGATTCGGCAGGCGATTATCGCCATAAAGAATTACCAGGGCGCCGAAGGCAAGTACGACTTCGACCAGAATGGCGATGGCTTGCACGGTTACAACGTAGTGAGAAACGACAACGGAACCATCGTCTTTGTAAAGCGTATTGATTTCAAAGAGTAGTTGAGGCGAGCGGAAACGTCACCGGAAATTGCCGGCTTAACATGGGAACTGCACTGCAACTGCTTTTTACCGGCCTGGGGATCGGCAGCATCTATGCGCTCATTGCGCTGGGGTTCGTGCTGATCTTCCGGGCCACCAACGTAGTTAATTTTGCCCAGGGCGATTTCGCCATGCTGGGCGCTTTCTCCATGGTGATCCTGGCGGTCGAAAAGGGACTGCCTTACTGGCTGAGCATCCTGATCACCGTCATCATCATGGCCGTATTCGGCGCGATTTTTAACCTTGGGGTTTACTATCCCCTGCGCAATCGGAGCTTCCTGCCGGTCATCATCAGCACCATCGGCGCTTCCATTCTTTTGCAGAACAGCATGCTGGCGGCCCATGGTCCTCAACCGGAAACCCTGCCCAGCATCTTTGATTCCCCTGGCTTCAGCGTAGGGCCGGTATTTTTCGATCCCCAGTATTTGGCCGTTCTGGTCACCGCCGTGGTGATGGTGGGGTTCCAGTATCTGCTGTTCGAGCGCACGCTGCTGGGCAAGAAGATGCAGGCGACCTCGCAGGACAAGGAGATGGCCAGCATGCTGGGCATCCCGGTGGCGGTGATGATCATGATCACCTTCATGTACAGTTCCGTGCTCGGCGGAATGGCGGGGGTTCTGGTTGCTCCCATTCTGTTTGTTTCCGTCGGCATGGGCTCCTCGATAGCGCTGAAAGCATTTGCCGCCAGCATCATTGGCGGCTTCGGCGACGTGGGCGGCGCGATTGTGGGCGGCCTGGCCCTGGGCGTGGTCGAGACCTTCGGCGCGGCCTATATCTCCGTGCCTTATAAGGATGCCTTCGCTTTCCTGGTGCTGCTGGTGTTTCTGTTGTTCCGTCCGCAAGGCATCTTCGGTGAAAAGGTCGGGGAAAAGGCATGAGCGATCCTGCATCCAGAACCGTCAGCGCCACGGGCAAGGGCGCGGCCGGAGCCGCTGCATATCTGCTAGTAACTGTCGCCGTCATAGCCGTGGCCTTGGCTGCCTCATTTTCCGCGTACACGCTCAATCTGCTGATGCAGACCTCAACCTGGGCGATCGCCGTACTGGGGCTCACCGTGGTGCTGGGCTATACCGGTCAAATCAACCTGGGACAGGCGGCGTTTTTTGGGATCGGGGCCTACGGCCTGGCGCTGGGCACCACCAGTTGGGGCCTGCCGTTTTGGCCCGCGTTTTTTCTTAGCCTGGTGATTGTGTCGGTGGCAGGAGCTGTGCTGGGACTCACCTCGCTGCGGCTGGGCGGCCATTATCTGGCCATGGTGACGATCAGCTTCCAGACGATTGTGGCGCTGGTGCTGACCAACTGGGTGACGTTTACCCGAGGTCCCGACGGAATCACCGGGATTCCGCGGCCCGCGCACTTTGCCTCCGGCAATGGCTATCTTGCTCTCTGTATTGCCATTCTTTCCCTCGTCGCCTACCTGGTATGGCGGTTGCGCGGAACCAAGCTGGGCCGCGCCATGCAGGCCACGCGCGATAACGAGCTGGCCGCCGGAGTGGTCGGCGTAGATACCTATCGCTCCAAGGTGATCGCCTTTACCATTTCGGCGCTGCTGGGCGGCGTAGGCGGCGGACTCTTCGCCGGCGGCTTCTCCTACATCAGTCCGGACCAGTTCAGCTTCAATGAATCGGTCGTGTTTTTGACCATGGCCCTGCTGGGCGGCTCCCGCTTGCCCTTGGGCACCGTGTTCGGCACGGGGCTGCTGATCATGTTGCCGGAATGGCTGCGCTTCCTGAAGATCATCTACCTGGCCGTTTACGGCGGGGCGGTGATTCTGATCATGGTATTCATGCCGGATGGCATCTTCGGTTACCTGGCGCTGCTGTGGCGGCGGCTGCATCCATTGCCGGCAATCGAGACGGCGGGCTTGCCGCCGCTTGCTCTCGGTCAGCAGGCCGGCTCGGAGGGCGGGCGCGCGATTCTAAAGGTGACGGGGCTGGCCAAACATTTTGGCGGAGTCAAGGCGGTTGACGGTGTCGATATGGTCGTGCAGCAGAATGCCGTGCACGCCCTGATTGGCCCCAACGGTTCGGGCAAGACTACCTTGCTCAACGTCTTGAGCGGCATTTACCATCCAACGGAGGGCCGCGTCGAATTCGATGGCGAGGAAATCACGCATCTGAAACCCTCGCAGCGTGCCGGCCACGGCCTTGGCCGCACCTTCCAGAACATCCGCTTGTTTGCCGATATGAACGTGCTCGACAACGTGCGCGTCGGCGCCGACCGCCCGGGCAACGTCGTCAAGGGCGGGGCTGCCGGTGTGGCCCGCGCGCTGTCGGCGCTGGAATTCGTGGGACTCGCCAACCGCGCGCAGGAAGCGGTGGGAAGCATGTCATACGGTCACCAGCGCCTGGTGGAGATTGCCCGGGCATTGGCCGGAAATCCCAAGCTGCTGCTGCTCGACGAGCCCGGGGCGGGGCTTAACCACGTCGAAAAAGACAGCCTGGTACTGCTGCTGCAGCGCCTCAAGGGCCATGGCATCACCATCCTGATCATCGACCACGACATGCGCCTGGTGGAGAAAGTGGCCGAACGCATTACCGTGCTGAATTTCGGCCGTCACATTGCGGATGGAGTGCCTGCCGACGTGCTGCGCAATCCCGACGTCATCGCGGCTTATCTCGGAAAGGTGAGTTCTCATGCGGCTCCTCGAGCTTGACAACGTGGTTGCCACCTATGGCAAAGTGGCCGCGCTCCACGGCCTGTCGTTCTATATCGACGAGGGCGAAATTGTCACGCTCCTGGGGGCCAACGGCGCCGGCAAGAGCACCACGTTGCGGGTCATTTCCGGGCTGCTGAAGCCGCGCACCGGCACGGTGCGCTTTCTCGGCCAGATCATCTCCGGGCACCGGCCCGAATCCATCTTCCGCCTGGGCATCGCCCATGTGCCCGAACGCCGGCGGATATTTCCCGGTCTCACCGTGTGGGAGAACTTCCTGCTGGGCGGCGCCAATCGTCCCGGGACGACGCGCGCCGAACTCAACGCCGAAGCCGGACGCATGTTCGAGATCTTCCCGGAGCTGCGCAGCTTTCGCAACGCCCTGGGCTGGACTCTGTCAGGGGGACAGCAGCAGATGGTGGCGATTGCCCGCGGATTGATGTCGCGCCCGAAGATCCTGTTGCTGGACGAGCCGTCTTTGGGCTTGGGCCCGCTGATAGTCGAGCAGGTCTATAACGTGATTGCCAATATCCGCCGCAACGGAACCACCGTCCTGCTGGTGGAACAAAACGCCAACATGGCGCTCTCGGTCGCCGATCGCGGCTACGTGCTGGAGACCGGCCACCTGGTCACCCAAGGCCGTCCGGACGAATTATGGGACAACGAAGACGTGCGCGCCGCTTACCTGGGCGGACGCGCCCAGCAGGCGTAGGGTGATTTTCTGCGGCTGGATCTGGTTGCAGCCCACGCCTTCAGGGGCTGCTAAAAAAACCCAAGCGAGCAGTTGTTTTGAAGGGGCGCGGCTTCACAGGCTGCGGAAAAACTCGAATGCTCCATCATTTTTGAAAGGGCGCGGCTTCAGCCGCGCCGTAACGGCCCTTTATTTTCAATATCCCGAGCGGGCTTCAGCCCGCGAGGGACCCGCTACCGCTACAGGATTGCACAGCCCGTCAGACCAGAGCCGAGTCCCTAACCTGATCTGCTAACGGCGAAAAAATCCCTCAGCGGCTAAAGCCCGCTCGTTTTGACTCTCGACGGCATGGCTGAAGCCAGGCCCTTTCAAAGAGCCGCTTATAAAACGGTCTTTAACGAAGACTTATAGGCTCTAGCCCAACGCTCATTCCGTAACCGGCCTGATATCGATCTTCACCAAGTCGGTGGCTGGGCGCGCCGAGGGCCGGTGCACAGGTTGTGGGATTGGCGCTCCGGGCAAGCGGCTGCGGCCGATGCTCCGTGCCACTTCGAGTCCCTGCGGGCAGGCCTGCTCGGACTCCTGCGGCGCCCGCCAGGCGTCAATCGCGCTGATGATGTGAACGCAGCTCACGGTGCAATGGGGAGCGCACCGCTTTTCCGTGCGGAACTCGCGGCGGATGTCCTCCAGCGTGTACTCCGCCAGCGGCTTGGCCGGAAAGCCGCGCTGCTGCGAGCAGTAGTGGACCAGCCCGTCCTCGCAGATATAGAGGTAACGCGCCCCGGCGCGGCAGCGCCACTGGTTTGGCCGGCCCAGCGCGATATTGTCCTGAAATCCGTTGAAGCGCGAGTAACTCGTGTGCGACACGTGCTTCATCTTGGCGAACACACCCCGCTCTTGTTCGGAGAGCGGACGCAGTTGGCCGTCGCCGCCGTGGATGATTCCCAGCGTCGAGGTGAAGCCCAACTGCCGCGCCCGCCTGCCCACCACCAGCGCGTCGTGCGGATTGTGGATTCCGCCGCCGATTACGCTGTTGATGTTGACGTGGAAATCGGCATGTTCGGACAGCAGTTGCAGCTTCTTATCCAGAACCTTGAGGCTCTTCTTGCTCACCTCGTCCGGCATGACGTTGTCGATGGAGATCTGCATGTGGTCCAGGCCGGCGCGGTTGAACCGGCGGATGCGCTCGGCCGTCAGCAGGTAGCCGTTGGTGATCAGGCCGGCTATTGCTCCGCGCTGGCGTATGTACCGGATGAGGTCGTCCAGTTGCGGATGCAGGAGAGGCTCGCCGCCGCTGATGGTCACCGCCGAAACGCCCAGGCGGCGCAGGTGGTCGATTCTTTCTTCCATGACAGGCAGCGGTACCGGGCTGGAGACGGCGTCGTACTCGTTGCAGTAGGCGCAGGAAAGATTACAACGGCGGATGGGGATAATGTGCGCCATTACCGCATGGTCGGTCGAGGCCAGGCCCCGGGCTATCATGGCCAGCTCCCGCAGGCGCCGGGTAGCTGCTTTCAACCTTCTGCGCAGCGCACGAATACTGCTTGGCATATGGATACGATCCATTATTAGAAGATGCCCCCAAGAAAGTGACGGAACCGCTTTAACGCTGACCGGCGAAAAAACGGGGTCAAGCTGGGATTACAGGCGGCCGGCATGAAAGCGCAAATTTCCGTTTACCGGGTATAAACCCGCGGTTTCCTTGAAGGTCGCGTACACAATCGAGCCAGTGCCGCGATTAATGCGGTTTGGAGAGCAAAAACCAGCCGGCGCAGGCCGCGCTTCAGCGGGGAATACGCCAATTCAGCCCCGTCCGCTCTCCATTCAATTGAAAGTTGGTTCCCAGATTTTCCGCCAGGCGGTATAATTCGGGCGATTCAATACTCATGAAATAGATGCTGGTTCGAGCAGATTAGTCGAATTTTCTTATGCGCAAAGTGCCCTTCCTTGATTCGCTCCGTATCATCGGCCGGGGCTCAGTTAACTGGCCGGCCGGACGCCCCATAGTCCTCTCTTTTGAGGTAACGGATGCGTGTAGCTGCCATTGCCGGCATTGCGACCATGGCGGGCCGCGCGACGAGTCGCGCAATCTGAAACCGGCTGACTACCGGCGCTATATGGAGGTGCTGCGGCCGTGCGTTGTCCAGGTCTCCGGTGGAGAGCCGCTGTTGCGCAATGACGTGGTCGAGATCGTGCGCAACATCAAACAGGGCAAGGGCGTCCCGTACACCATCCTGGTATCCAATTGGTCCCACATGACCGAGGAAAAATACCTGGAACTGCACCAAGCGGGCGTGGACCAGTTCTCCGTCAGCCTGGATTTTCCCGACGAGCGGCATGACGATTTCCGCAAGCATCCGGGGTTATATGCGCGCCTCGCCAGGCTGGTGCCGCGCCTGGCATCGTTTGGACATGACGACATCGTTTTGAACTCTTGCATTACCAGCGCCAATGTCGCGGAAATCAACCGGCTGGCCGACAAAGCCAGAGAGTGGGGAGTAAACCTGTGTTACAGCGCCTACTCCGCGCGCCGCACCGGTTGCCGCGATTATTCGCTGACGACGCCCGCACAACTGGCGCTTCTAGGGCGAGAATTGGACCAGGTGGAAAGCCGGCGCGATGAGACCAACTGGATCGTCAACTCACCCTCAACCCTGAATGCTACCCGCCGCTTCTTCGAACAGGGCGGAATCCCGGGCTGCCGGGCTGGTCATCGTTTCCTGGTGGTGACCAGCGACGGCTGGCTGCAGCCTTGTTCGATGGTATTTCAACGCTACCGGCTGGAAGAGCACGCCCGCATGGCCGAGGAGTTCACCAAGACCAATACCTGTGACGAGTGCTACGTCTCGATCCGCTCTTATCTTGATAAGACCTTCCCCCAGTTGCTCTGGGAAAACGTAAGCGGGTTCCTGTCGGTCAAGGCTCCGGCCCGGTAAGTCGATACCCCCAGCAAGCCTGGATCGGGCTTGCCGAGGCCGCGCTTTTCGAACCGGGCGGAGCACGTTATTCCTAGAGCTTGTTTCAAAAATAGTGCTTTGAAGGGGCGTGGCTTCGCAGGGTCCCCAGCAAGTCCGCATTTGACTTGCTGGGGTGCCTTGAGCCACGCCGTCCAGAGCTAACAAAAATGCGGGCTTTAGCCCCTGAGGGAACACGCTTTATTCCCCGGGAATGTTTTTAAAACAAGCTCTAATACCGGATCATTTGCTGATGCCTGCCACGTCCTTCGCACAACTCAAGGAACGGGTCCGCACCACTACTGTCCGAGTTGAAAATTCGGCATTAAGCCGTACAATGTGAGATTCGGAACTCAAAGGCGGTCAAAGCGGTCAAGTCAGACTCCATGGAGGAGACGTTCATGTTCAGAAAGACCACTATCGTTGCCATGTTAGGTGCGGCCCTGCTCATTGGCGGTGCGTTGCCCGCGGTGGCCGATTCACCAAGGGAGTGTAGAGAACGCATTCGCATCGCCGAGCACAACCTTAGGGAAGCAAAAGAGCGTTATGGAGAGCGCAGCAGAGAGGCTGAGAAGCGGAGACGGGAGCTCGAACGGGTACGTGAGCGCTGCCGCCAGTTTGAGGATGATAAGAGTTTCCACCACGAGAACCCGCACTAGCCCGTACGGTTTTATGGTAAGAAACCAGGATGGCGCCGAAACCACTCGGCTTCGAGCCCTTATTGCTTCGTTTGACTAAGAGTCAAACTTAAGCGCGGCTCCGAATCGTAGCGTTTCCATTTTGCAGAGTTGATCGTCCCGGGTAGTGGTGCAGTTCGCGCCACTACCACATCACAACCGCATCCTGAAAGCACCGCATCCTGAAAGTGCTTGACACGCTTATCCGTCGGGCGGACAATAAAGTGCTTCTTTTCAACAAGGTTCCCAACCCGCGCAGCTAAGGACAGCGCGGCAGGCCACGGGTCCAATCTTGTCACCGCAAGATCTCGTATTTTACCCGGCAGAGTCCAGGCGTCGGCGGGCAACAAGGCTGAAATCCACAGTTAAGTTCTCGATAGTGCCGTAAGCACCTGGCTTTAGGCGCCGAACCCGCTCTTGAAACATGGAAAATACGTTCTAGGAGAAACTAATGCGAATTCGATCTCTGCTGTTAGAAGTTCCGGTACTCTTTTTGGCGGCCATGATCTGCGCACCTGCGTCACTCCAGGCGGAGGACGGCAAGCTTAAAGTTCACGCCACCCCGCCACAGGCGTACGTGTTCATCGATGGCCAGGCTATGCATGAAGCAAGTCGCGGAGCTTTTCCGCTCAGCCCCGGCAAACACTCGATAGAGATTTACAACTACGGCTACAAACCGGCAAAGCGCGAGGTCTCGGTCGAGGCCGGAAAGACTACGACGCTGGAGATCGCTCTCGACGCCGTTCCGGGCGAGGTAAGCGGGCCTTGGGGTTGCATCACCATTGAAAAGGCCGAACGCGATGCCGTCCTGCTAAACGGGAAGACACCCGACTATTTTGTCGGCCATGGCGATGAGTTCAATCATGAGTGGTGGTGGAAGCAGGAGCTTATCGTTCCTCCGGGGACGCACCAGCTGACCATTATGCGCGGTAGTAAAGATATTTGGTCCGGGCCGGTGAAGGTTCCCGCCAATCAGCGGGTGGTCATTGATATTCCCAAGGGTGTGCGCAAGACGGTCTCCTGGCATAGGGGAGAAGAGCTCAAATCGGTGAAGCGCTTCAGCGCCGGCGTAGCCAGCGCGACGGTCGCCGTCAGCAAGCCGGTAGTGGCGTTCGCCGTCAAGCCGCCGCAGATCGCCTGCGGAGACGCCGTCCAGCTTCAGTGGTCGGCAACCGATGCCCCGGTCGTGGAAATTTCCGATGTCGGCAAGGTGGCCAGTTCCGGTGAGCGGTCGGAGAAGCCCGCGGGAGATACAACCTATAAGCTGACTGCCTCCGGGCCAGGCGGCACGACGGTTGTTTCCGCGCCGGTCGCCGTCAAGAGCGCCATTGACGCCAGCTTTACGGCATCTCCGGCTGAGGTCAAGATCGGGGACAAAGCGAGCGGAGATGGGGTAGTCACCTTGAACTGGTCTTCCGCGAATTCCAACTCGGTATCGATCGGCGGCCTGGGACTGGTCGCCAGCTCCGGCAGCCGTTCCGTGAAGGTTGTGCCGCAGAAGATGACACCGGGCCCGGTAGACGAAACCGTGACTTATGTCCTCAAAGCGACGAATGCCTGCGGAGTCTCGGTGACGCGAACCGCTTCCGTTCGTCTCACGGGAGGTCCTCCTACGGTGTCAACCGCCGCCCTCAAAGCGGCGCTTGCCTTGCACAGCATCTATTTCCCGACCAACGAGCCGCTAGTTAGCGACCCCCAGGGCGGCCTGGTGCCGAGCCAGCAGCAGATCCTGAAGCAGTTGGCCTCCAATTTCAAGCAGTATCTGGCCACCAATCCGCAGGCGCAACTCTTGCTGATCGGCCATGCCGACCAGCGCGGCTCCAGCGCTTACAACACGGCGCTTTCCCAGAGACGCGTGGACCGTACAATGCAATTCCTGGTCAGCGAGGGCGTGCCAGCGGAGGCGCTCAAAGTCCAGGCGCTCGGCAAAGAAAAGAACCTGACGTCGCAACAGGTGAAAAAGCTCCTGGAAAAGAATCCTGACTTGACCGCCGAGAACCGGGACAAGTTGCTGGGCAAGTTGTACGTGATTACCCTGGCTAATAACCGCCGGGTCGACGTCTCACTTAGCACCACGGGAGAACAGTCGGTCCAGCTCTACCCATTCAATGCAGCCGATTATCTGATGCTGCTCGATGAAAAAGCTCCCAGCAGCGTGAAGAAGCAACCCAAGAAGCAACCCAAGAAGTAAGCAGGACGCCTCAGCGGCCGGTGGCGGTGACCGCCGGTCCGCTGGGGACGCTCG
>JBEKQR010000046.1:0-17906 GCA_049519515.1 Candidatus Korobacteraceae bacterium | reverse complement strand
GCGCATCTCGGGGGTGATCTGGGGTGAAGGCGATTCCTCGAGCAGCTTCTGATGGCGGCGCTGGATGGTGCATTCGCGCTCCCCCAGGCTGGCGACGTTTCCGTGCGCGTCCGCCAGAACCTGGAACTCGATGTGCCTGGGCCGCTCGATGAATTTTTCCAGGTATAGCTCGCCGTTGCCGAATGCCGCCTCGGCTTCCATGCGCGCCGCGTCGAATGCTGGCGCCAGCTCCTGCGGCGAGCGGACGACGCGCATGCCGCGCCCCCCGCCGCCGGCTGAAGCTTTCAGCATGACCGGAAAGCCGGTCTGGCGGGCCCATTCCAGGGCCTCGCCGGCGGAGGCAATCACCTCTTCGGAGCCGCGCAGAATGGGCACGCCCGCCTGCTTCATCGTCATGCGCGCCTTTTCTTTTTCGCCCATGACGCGCATGATCTCCGCCGGCGGGCCGATAAAAGTGATGCCGCAGGTTTCGCAGACCTCGGCGAAGTTGGCGTTTTCGCTAAGCAGGCCGTAGCCGGGGTGGATGGCATCCACGTTGCTGATCTCGGCGGCGCTGATCACGGCGGGGATGTTGAGGTAGCTTTCGCTGGACCGCGGCGGCCCGATGCAGACGGCCTCATCGGCGAAGCGCACGGGCAGCGAGTGGCGGTCGGCATCGCTGTAGATGGCGACCGTGCGGATGCCCAGCTCCTTGCAGGCGCAAATGATGCGCAGGGCGATCTCCCCGCGATTGGCGATCAGTACCTTCTTGAACATGGAGAAGAGTGGCGACTATTCCGGCCGTATCGAGAACAGCGGCTGGCCGTACTCGACCGGCTGCCCGTTGCCGACCAGTATCTTGACCACCTCACCGGCCACGTCGGATTCGATTTCGTTCATCAACTTCATTGCTTCAACGATGCACACCGCCTGGCCCTGCTTGACATGGTCGCCTGGTTTGACGAAGGGCGGCGCACCGGGAGAAGGCGATTCGTAAAAAGTGCCGACAATCGGCGACTTCACAATATGCAGTCCCTGTTCTTCCGCGCTGGCGGCCTCCGGGACCGCTGCTGCCTGCGCATGCGCTTCCCCGGACGCGAATCCCGGCGGCGGAAGATGGGAAGCGGCTGGGGGCGCCACTGCCGCCTGCCCGGCGACCGGCCCCCGCTTGATGCGCAACTTGACGTCCCCGCGCTCCAGCTCGAACTCGGCGACGTCCTTCTCGATCAAAAACTCGATCAGCTCTCTTATTTCTTTCTGATTCATTTAAAGCAGTTTCCAGTTTCTAGTTTCAAGTTTCAAAAGCGGTTGCGAATTTCCAATTCGAGCTTTCCGCCGCTCTATTCTGAAACGCAGCCGTTGAGCCGGCCACTCGAAACTCGCAACTCGAAACTTGAAACTGCCTCTACAGTTGCACAAAGTCTTTTCTGGCGGGCGTCAACAGCTCATAGCCCCGGCTGGTGACCAGCACCACATCCTCGATGCGGATGCCGCCCTTGCCGGCCACGTAAATGCCCGGCTCGATGGTGATCACCATGCCGGCTTCCAGCGTCTCTTCCTGGCCGGCTGCCAGGCGAGGCGGCTCGTGAATTTCCAGCCCAACCCCGTGTCCGGTCGAATGGGTGAAAAACTTCTCCAGCTTCGAGCCTTTCAAAACCAGGCGCGCCTCCCGGTCCACCTCGGCGAACGCCGTTCCCGGACGGACCGCGGAAATGGCGGCCAACTGGGCCTGCAGCACCGCGCCGTACCAAGCCCTGGCCTGCGCCCCCGGCCTGCCCAGGTGAACGGTGCGCGTCATGTCGGAGCAGTAACCGTGAAGTATAACACCGTAATCGAGCACCACGAATCCCCGCTGCGGCAGGGGGGCGGACGAGGCGACACCGTGCGGCATGGCCGAACGCGGACCCGAAGCCACGATGGTTTCAAACGACATGCGTTCAGCGCCGGCGCGCCGCGCCATGTACTCGATCCTGGCGGCCACCTCGGCTTCAGTGCGTCCGGGGCGCAAGGCCCGCAACGCGCCCGGCAGCAGGCGCGCCCCCAGCACTACCGCCTCGCGGATGGCCTCCACCTCCGCCGGCTCTTTCAGCATTCTCAGCTTCTCGACCGCGCCGGAGGTTGCGGCAAGTCTGCTGCCCGGCAGCTCGGAGAGCAGCAGCGAGCGCGTCTTCACCGTCATGTGGTCGGCCTCAATGCCCAGCCGCCGCGGCTTGCGGGCCGCGATTTCCCGGACCATTCCCGCCAGCACGCCGCGTTTGCAGATGGCAATGCGCGCGCCGTTGACCTGCTCCCGCGCCTGCTCCGTGTAGCGGCCATCGGTCACAAACAGCGGCTTGCTTTGATTCCTGTTCTCAATCAGCAACGCCCCGGCGCTGCCGGTAAAGCCGGTCAGGTAGCGCACATTGGGGAGATGGGTGATCAGAATCGCGTCCAGCTTCAGGCGCTGCACTTCCAGTTGCAGCCGCTG
Organism: Candidatus Korobacteraceae bacterium; assembly: GCA_049519515.1. GTDB lineage: Bacteria > Acidobacteriota > Terriglobia > Terriglobales > Acidobacteriaceae > CAWBRT01. Next base: position 15,460 of record JBEKQR010000046.1, on the reverse strand, counting down.
CCGGCGTCCAGAGTAGTCCATAGCGCCATTGTAAACGGGAAGGGAAGCGGGCGTTTCGCGTTTCACGAAGTGGAAACGGACTTGACGGGCCGCCCACTCAAGCCTCTTTTGCTTGAGTGGGGAGTTTGGCCGCTGACACAACGTAAAACGAGAATCCGTCCTTTACGTCTGTATGATCTTCGGCGTGAGGAAGAAGATCAACTCCTGTGTCTGGGTCTGTACCGCCCGGTTCTTGAAGACATTTCCGAGTATCGGCACGTTGCCCAGGAAGGGAACCTGCCTCACGCTGACCGAATTGGTGGTCTGAATAACCCCGCCGATCATCACCGTTCCGCCGTCGGTCACCAGCACCTGGGTCGTCGCCTGTTGTGTAGCCAAACCGGGATTGCCCTGCACCGAGACGCTGTTGTCGGGCACGGTATTTTCCACGTCCACCGCCAGGAAGATGGTGTTCTCGACGGTGATCTGAGGCGTTACGGTCAGCCGCAAAAAGGCGTCGATATAAGTGGTTGTGGCCGGTCCGCCAAGCTGGCCAGCGGTCACGATCGGCAGGCGATAACCCTGGCGCACCACGGCTGTGATGTTGTTCTGGGTAACCACGCGCGGACGCGAGAGGATTTTCAGCAGGCCGCGCGACTCAGCCGCCGTCAGCATAACGTCCAGCCGGTAGTTGCCAACCGCGGTCATGAAGTTCAACCCGCTGGTGGGGGTTCCCTGCACCCCGAGATTTGAAAACAACGGGATTGCCTGCGCCGTGGGCGAGCCGCCGCTCGATGGTCCGGGGATGGTGAAGTATGGGAAGCCGTGGCCACTGTCCATGACGGTATTCGGACTGGTCCCCACTGCCGGAACGCCGCCTATCGCGGTCCCGTTGCCATTACCCCATCCAAAGCCGACTTGCGAGCCAATCTCGCGGGCAAAGCTGCGCGTGGCCGCCACCACCCGGGCTTCGATCTCGACCTCCAGCGTCTTGCGGTCCAGTTGCGTAATCAGCCGGTCGAGATTGGCAATGATGCTCGGAATATCGCTGATGATGAGGGCGTTGGTGCGCTCGTCGGCCAGCACATCGCCGCGCGGCGAGAGCAGCTTCTTGAAGGTCGGCACCAGGTCCTTGGCATGCGCATAGCTCAGGAAACGGCTGACCGTGACCTTGTTGACGGCCAGCGCCTGGGCCTCGGCATGAGCGCGCTGTTCGTTGGTTTCCTTGCGCAGGGTTTCCAAGGTCGCCACGCGCAGGACGCTGCCCTCGAGCTGGCGGCCCAGTCCGTTGTTGTGCAGCACCACCTCCAGAGCCTGGTCCCAGGGCACGTCGTCGAGCACCAGGGTGACGGTGCCTTTCACACCGGGGTCGATGACGATATTCAGCCCGCTGATCTCATGAATGAGGCGGAAAAAATCCTTCAGGTCCACATCCTTGAGGTTTACCGAAATGGGCTCGCCCGAATACTTGCGCGCAGGCGTCGGGGGCGAGGACGGCGTCGCGTCTGCCCGCCGCTGCTCTAAGGCCAGATTCACCGCTGGCTGTTTCATGCCGGCTGCGGAATTCGAGGCGCCGGGCTCCTGTTGCGGCTTGGCCGGCGACTCGGGGGGCCAGCTTTGCGCTACGGTGGTAGCCGCCTCTGCCGCTCGCGCGCCCGCCGGAGACATGCTTGCCGCTGCCGGAGTTGCCGCCTGGCCCGGGCGCATCAGAACTGGAAGCTGTTCCTGCTTGTCATTTGCCGCCCCGGAAGACGCGACAGTGGCATTCGCCGGGGAAGCAGGCGTCGCGCTCTTGGCCTCCACCGGAGCCTTAGCGGGTTGCGTAGTGAATGACGGTTCTACGACGACAAAGTCCGGGGCCTTGCTGGCGCTTCCCGGCTGCCCCGGGTGCGCCTCGAATACAGCCGGCTTAAGCTGCGGCTGCTCAGCACGAACTTCGGCTTTGACCGGGTCGGAATCTTTCACTACGGTGGGGGGAAACAAGTCGCTCATCAGTGGAGCGCTTGCTGTTGCCTTCGCTGGCGGCAAAGCCGGGAGCGGAGCTGCTGTCATGGGCGGCGGCGGAACAATTGGCGACATCGCGCTCACGGGCGAAGCCGCTTTCACCTGGGGAGGCGCAAGCGCGGCGCTCACCGGGGGACCGGCGGCCAGCTGCGATGCCGATTTGGACGGGAGCACGGTTACCACCAGCTTGTTTTCCCAGTTCGCCACATCGAATTCACACGGTCCCGTCAGGTCGAGCACTATCCGGGTTACGGGCGGATCAAGCTGATGCTGGGCGATCCGGACCTCTTTCAGGTCCGCCGCGTTTACGGGAATGGTGCGCGCGCCTCCCTCGGAAATCGCGTCGTCGACGTCCAGAACCAGCCGTTCCGGGCCGCTCAGCCGCATGGTCCTGGCCGACTTTACGCCCTCAATCTGCACGGCCATTCCGGCGCTGGTACGAACCACGGTGACATTGCGAATTTTGATTACATGCGCCCCGCCCTTGACCGCGGATTTGGCGGAACTTGCCGGGATTGCTGGCGGGTGTTCGCTGGCCAGCGTCGGCTTGGGCGCGCTGGGGGCTGAATTGGCGGCCGGAGTTACAGGGACCTTCGCGGGTGGAGTGCTCTGAGCGGAGCGCTGCGGGGCCGGCCCGGCAGCGCCGTTCGAGAAGGACAATTCCAGGCCAGTCTTGCTCTCCCTCACCTGCTGCAGCTTGGCAGACTCGGCCACGGTCAGCTCTACTCGCGTGACTTCAGCGCCGCTTACGTTCCTGTATTCGAGCACGCGATAGGACTTCACCCCCGGCAAATTAAGGCTTCGCTCGCGCGGCTTCAGCGAGCTGGAGGAAACTTTGTCCAGGTCGACCAGCACCATCGACGGTTGCGGGCGATATTCTCTGTGGGTGAAAGCGCCGGCGGTTTCCAGCGCCACCACCGTCGAGTCCGCCTGAGTGCTCACCGCAACGCCATTCAACTGCGACTCAGCGGCGGCGCCGATGGCCCAACCCAGCAGTAACACGATCAATAGTTGCTTGCACCTCATTGAACTCTCCTCATTCGAGTTCCCGGGGTCTCCGGCGGCGCCGCACCATGGAAGCTTTGGTTATCGAAGTTTCGACCTGTGCAAACTGTCATTTCATCTCCAAAGCGCCCATGTTGGCGTCTGCCGGGGTGACTCTCTAAGCGGCCGGCCGGCCCAGGGTCTTGGTCACCTCGCGCGTGGTGGGGCGTCCCATCCGGTCCTTGCCGGCCTCCTTGAATGTCACCGCATTACTCGTGATCCGCAGCACGTAGCCGTTCCACAGCGGATCGTTTTCCCGCAAAAAGAAAGTGCGATTGGCCGAATTAACTACCACAGCAATGAAGCCCGACTCGGTGCGGACCACGCCCTGCAACGCGATCTTGTCGATTACCAGGCACCGCTTGCCTCCGGCGGCGCATCCAGGCTGTACACTCTCCATCTGAATCGGACTGATAAACGGATCGCGCGCATTGACTGCCTTGCGGGGCTCTGCCGCCTCCGGTTTCGGCAAAGGCGGAGGCGGAGCGGGCTTGGTGGTGATGGCGCCCACCGGTTTCACCGTTGCCTGACTGGCCTTATCGCCGGCTGCCGGCGCGGCAGCCGCAACGCCGCTCTTGGCGGCCAGCGCCGCGTCTTTGGCCTGGGCGACGGCCTTGGCCCGCATCGCCGGGGTCGGCCGCGCGAAGGGGCTGCGCGGCGGGACGGATTGGGACGCATCACCGGAATTTTCTGCCCATCCGGCGGCCACCAGCAGCGAAATTACGATCACGGCTTTCCAGCGCATGACTTCCTCTTGGTTGCTTCTTCACCAGCGGGAATTTCGGCACAACAGGCGGGGGGGCGGCCGCCTGCGGCGGATTGAAGAACGCGGTGGCAATGCAGGTAGCCACCACGGTCTCGCTGGGCGCGTACTGATATACCCTTTTCGTCTTGGCCTGGGCCGGGTTCTTGACGCTCGCCATCTGCAACCCGGAAACGTTTACCAGGCGATCCATCCTGGCCAGACGCTCATAAAAACGCATTACTCCGAAATAGGACCCGTCCAGCTCCAATTCGACCGGCGCCTCCGAATAAAACTCGCGCGCCACCACCGGCAGCACGCTGAAGCGGCGGATCTCTATGCCGGCGGAACGCGCCTCCGTCTGCACGCTGCGAATAAAGCCATCCACCTGTTTTTCCTCGGGGACAATCTTGCGCTGCAATTCGATCTGCTGCCGCAGCGCCTCGACGTCGCGGGTCAACTGGACGATGCGCGCCTGGAAGGGCCGCAGTTGCGCGACCTCGGCCCGTTTGCCCTGCAGCGCCTCGCGATCGGTCCGGTTCCCCTGCTCGATGGGACGAATGAGCACCCACCAGATCGCGCCGGCATTGATGACGCAGGCGAGAACGATGATCAAAAGCTTGTACTTCGGCTCGGTTTCGCTCCAGCTAATCATAGGTACCCGTCAGGAATGCGCCTTTTCGCATACCAGCGTAAAGCTGAACGCCTGATACTCCTTCAGGTGCTCGTCCTGAACCGTCTCCTTCAGCTCGACCGCCTTGAAGTAACCGGTGTTTCTCAAATTGGTAATCAGATTGGCAACCGCCGTGGTGCTCAGCGCCATGCCCTCCAGGGAAACCGAACCGCCATCGTCGCTCATGCGGTTGAGCCAGACGGCATCGGTGGCGCCCACGGTGCCGGCAACCATGCCGAGCAATTGCACCGGCCCGCTCTGGTTGGCGCGGAGCTGCTCAATCATCTGGACCTTGCGCTTGAGCAGGTCGGCCTCGTGCTGTTTCTGCGTCCAAATTGCCTTCACTCCCGCCAGGGCTGCCAATTCCTTATCGGTGTCGCGCAAGTCGGCCTGCAACTGCACGTGTTGCTTGTTGACGCGCCAGTACTGGAAGTACAGCCCGGCGGCGATGATCACCACCAGGGAAATGACGAGCACTTTTATCGACGGCGCCGACATGGTGATGCGCGGCGCACGAATCTTCGGTTTGGGCGCGCCCAGCAGGTTGATGCGGATCATAGCTTGCCCTCGAAACTGCGCAAGGCCAGGCCGACGGCCACGGAAAGCTGCGGGGCCTGCATCTCCAGCAGCGCGCCGGCGCTGGCCGGGGGCTCAATGCGCTGGAACGGATTCAGCACGTCCACCGGCAACGAGAATTCGCGGCGCAGAGCCTCGATCAGGCCTGCCACCTGCGACGAGCCTCCCGCCAGGTAAATGCGCTCGATCTGCTCGCCGGCCGCGGTGGCGCGGAAGAAATCGAAAGTCTTCTGAATTTCCAGCAGGATCAGCTCGGTCACCTGTTGCAGGATCGGCGTCTTGGCATCCTCGCTCACGGCCACCTGCTTTTTCCCCAGCTTGAGGGCCTCCGCGTCTTCGAAGCTGAGATCGAGCTCCTTCTGCAAGGCGTCGGTGTACTGGTTGCCGCCCACGCTCACGTCGCGGGTGAACAGCGGCGTGTGCCCTTTCACGATGTTGATGTTCATCACGCTGGCGCCCAGGTTCAGCAGGGCGACGGTCGAGCCGGGCGCGGGCGAATAGTTGAACTCGTAACAGTTCTGCAGCGCGAAGGCATCGATATCGACAATCACCGGCTGCCGCCCGGCAAGCTGCAGGGTGTTGGTATAGTTCAGGATCTTGTCTTTCTTTACCGCCACCAGCAGCACGTCCATGTTGGGGCCGCTGGTATCCTCGGAGAGCACCTGGTAATCCAGGTTCACGTCGGTCATCTCGAAGGGGATGTACTGCGGCGCCTCGGCACGCACGGTCTCGTCCAGCTCCTGGCCGGTCATGGCGGGCATGGAAATCTTCTTTACAATCACCGAATGCCCGCTGACGGAAGTGGCGACGCGCGTGGCCTTGATGCCGTGATCGCTGAAGATCTTGGAAATGGCGCTGGCCACGATGCCGCTGTCGACGATCATGGAATCGACGACAATGTCGGACGCCAGCGGTTCCAGCCCGGCGCACACCGCCTGCAGCTCGCCGCGCGAGCGGCGCAGTTCGACCGCCTTGATGCTGTTGGACCCGATGTCCAGGCCCACCAACTGTTTTTTACCGCCCAGTCCAAACATGTCTTTGCCTTTAGCTCCCGGAACCGGTGCTCAACGCCCGTTTTGCCAGGCGCGCTCTTGGCGTCTTTTGCGGCGGTCTGCCGTACTCTTGTCCGGTGGCGCTCTTCTGTTCCATCCAGGCGTCGAGTATGGTCTTCTTGAACCGCCAGCGATTGCCAAGCTTAAAGGCAGGAATCTTTTCTTCCGCCACATACTTGTACAGGGTGTCTGGGCTTACGCCCAGATATTGCGAGGCTTGCTTGATGTTCATTACTTCAGGCGACTCGGCCATGCTGCTGACCTTTCCAAAGAATTTCGCCGCCCCGGCGCGGACACTCTCCGCCTGGGGCGCTCCAGGGAACCCTGCCCGGCCCATATGCGAACTACTCTGCTCAGCAGGTTAACGCAGGAACTTAGGCTGTCAACAGATTACTTCCGTTTTCTTCCGGTTCTTTTGGGTATTTGCGGTGTTTTTTCCGGCCATGTACTAGAGTCACATCGCAATATTTTGTGGTAGGTCTCATGGCATAACCCAATATTTTGGGGCAATGACTAAGTAAGTTCGTCCGTAAGGGGAATAGGGCCAACGCTTGGGGTCGATAAATAACTGGCCGGTCCAACAGGAAGCCGAACAGGCAGGAGCGTAGAGGAGGTCTCCGGTTTCAGAGACGCTTTAACGCACAAGGGATACACAACTGAGGAACTGCTATGTCGGTGGAAATGGCGAACGCCCGGTTCGCCTACTGCAGCCCTCAAGTAGGGCCGCCGCTGCCGCAGGCGCCGGCGGGAGCGCCGCACGGAGCCGGCATGGACGCCGGCCCGAGGCTGGTGGTGGCGCGCGCCGAAAAGGTCGAAAGCATCTGTTCGAGTTCCCGGCCATGGCAGGCAGGGCACTCCGGCTGCTTCGAGCCCATAACCAGGGCCTCGAAGACGCGGCCACAATCCTTGCAGCGGTATTCGAAGATAGGCATAAGACTTCCGTAAACCGGCTTCCCCGGCGGCCCTCCGCCACGGGAAACGTGAACTGATACCCTCATTATAGACGATGATGGAGCTGCCATAGACCATGACGGAATTGCCACATTCCAACCAGGTGCTTTCGGCCGTAGCGGAGTTTGTCCCGCGCCGCTGGCTGCGCGGCGGCCACCGGCAAACCCTGGCGGGAAAGTTCCTGCGGCGGCAGAAACTGCTGCCCGCGGCGGAGGAGCGGCTGTTCCGGGTTGAGGCGGACGTGCAGGTGCTTTGTCATTGCCACTGGCAGCCGGAGCGCCAAAGCCGGCCGACCATGATTGTGGTGCATGGACTGGAGGGCTCCAGCAACTCCCATTACGTGATCGGCACGGCGGGCAAGGCCTGGAGCCGGGACTGGAATGTGGTGCGCATGAACGTCCGCGGCTGCGGCGGCAGCGAGCGGTTCAGCGCCACCCTATACGACTCTGGACTTTCCGGCGACATACAGCGCGTCATTGCCTCGCTGCTGGAGCAAGAGGGGCTGCCGGCGGTCAGCCTTGCCGGCTTCTCCATGGGCGGCAACCAGGTATTGAAGTGCGCCGGCGAATGGGGAATGAAGGCGCCGCGGCAGGTGCGCGCGGTGGCGGCGGTCTCACCGTCCTGCGATCTGGCCCTGGCCGCCGACCGGCTGCATCGCCCGGCCAACCGCCTTTACGAGCTATGGTTCCTCTACAGCTTGTTCCGGAGCTTCAAGCGCAAAGCGCGGCTGTTTCCCGGGCGGTACGACAGCAGGCTGCTACGCCAGGTGCGCAGCATCCGCAGCTTCGATGAATTCATAACCGCGCGCTACATGGGATTCGACGGAGCCGACGACTATTACGCCAAGGCCAGCGCTTCGCCGCTGCTGGACCGCATCGCCCTGCCGACGCTGGTCATTCACGCGCTCGATGACCCCTTTGTCGCGCTCTCTCCGGAGACCGAAGCCAGGCTGATTGCCAATCCCAATATCACTTATCTGCGCTGCCGGCATGGAGGCCACTGTGCCTTTCTGGCCAAAGCTGACGGCGACGACGGCCGCTGGGCGGAACGGCAGGTAGTCGCGTTCCTGGACCGGCATGCGCGGAGCTGAAGGCGGGCAATTTCCGCTGAGAGTCAGAGGTTTTTTTGGCCGGTGATTCGCGCTAAAATGGTTGCCCGGCCTCCCCAGCAAACGCGGCGGTGGCGTTTGCCGGGGGGAGGGAATACTTCGGGAGGTGGCCAATGCCTGTATACGACTATCTGTGCAAGGATTGTCGCAAGGTGTTCGAGAAGATACTGACACTGGCGGAGTACGAGAAACAAACGGTTACCTGCCCGAGTTGCGGCGGGCGGAACGTCGAACAGGAGCTCAAGTCGTTCTTTGCCGTGACTTCAAAGAAGAGCTAAGCCGTCCTTTTCCCAGGCAGGAGGCCGCGCATTTCCACCCCAGTAACGGCAAAAGCGGCCATTGCTGGGGACCCCGGCTCGCCGCCGGCCTCTGTCCGCCTTCAGCGCCGCGCCACTGCCTTCCCAAGCGGAATCGCCGCATGGCCAACCGATATGTTGTTGTGTAGCTGTGCCTGCGCAATAGACCGGACCTTTCACCTTGCAATCACGCGCAGCGGAAGGTAGCGGTGTAGGCGTTGCGTTCCCGGCCAGAGAGCCGTTTTTCGTCGTTTGTAGTACGATACGGCTCTTAAGGCAGTGTGCCCGGCCACGGAACACTTAGTGCTTAACCAGCGAACGCAAAATCCGCGTCTGCCGGGGCTCCGTTGCCGCAGGCAAAAAGGAGGAGGGAGAAATGGAGAATAGTAACTGCAGCCGGCGGTCGTTCCTGCTCACGGTGCCCTACGTTGCCGGCGTCACCTGGCTGATGCAAGCAGAGACATCGGCCCATGCTCAGACCGTCCCATGGTCGACAGGCACGGAGAAGCCGAAGATCAAGATGCCGCATAATGCGACCGACTGCCACCATCACATCTACGATCCGCAGCACTTTCCCTACGACCCGAACGCGGGCCTGAAGCCCGGACCCGCTTTGATCGCCGACTATCGTTTGTTGCAAAAGCGGATCGGCATGAAACGGCATGTCATTGTGCAGCCATCCACCTATGGCGTCGACAACAGTTGCGTGGTCGATGCGCTGCAAAAATTCGGCAAAGAAGCCCGCGGCGTAGCGGTAGTGAATACCAGCGTGAGCGATGCAGAATTGAAGAAACTGAACGCGGCAGGCGTTAAGGGGCTTCGCTTCAACATGGTACAGGCGGGCGCTACTACCTGGGACATGGTGGAAACGCTCGCCAAGCGCATCGCGCCGATGGGATGGCACATTCAGGTGCATGCCCTTGGCGACCAGATCGTGGCCAGCAAGGATGTCTTGAACCGCGTTGCTTGCGACGTCGTGTTCGACCATCTCGGACGCCTGCCGCAGCCCCAGGGCACTAACCATCCGGCCTTTGCTATTATCTGCGGCATGATGCAGAAAGGCAAAGCCTGGGTGAAGCTCTCGGGCGCTTACCAGGACAGCAAGATTGGGCCGCCGACCTACGCGGATACCATTCCGCTCGCTCAGGCCTACGTGAAGGCAGCGCCAGAGCGTCTGGTGTGGGGTAGCGACTGGCCGCATCCGACCGAGCAGGGGGTCAAGCCAAACGACGCAATCCTGGCCGACCTGCTGCTGCAGTGGGTGCCGGACGAGGCTACCAGGAAACGCGTGCTGGTGGATAATCCGGCCAAGCTGTACAGGTTCTAAGGAATTTCGAAACGAGTTTTTCTGCTCAACCAGTGGCCCACACAAGCGACGCTTGAGTGGGCCATCTGCCACTCTCGCGAACCAGGAAGCAGGTTCTCCTGCCGAAGCTCAATTTACGATCAGATTGATCGTAGTCTTGAAAGTGCCAGCGCTGTCGGCTGACTGTACGGTAATCCTATGCGCTCCACTTGCCAGCGTTAAAGAGGTGTTCACCGAGGCTCCCGCTATCTGGTATGCCTTTACTCCGTCAACGTATATCTGGCTGTAGGTCACCGGGGCCGAATCGCTGGCTTGCGCCAGCACGGTGACCGGCGAGCTCAGGGTGGCATTATTCACGGGGGAGCAGATGGTAACCGTACGGTTCGCCGTAGTTGCGGTGCACGAATCTGTGACACTGCCCGAAGTGGTGCCGGTGCTCGAAGTGGTGCTGGCGCTCGAAGATGATCCGCCTTTTTGCATGAAGAACTTGGTGCTGGTGGGATAGCCGGGATAAGCGCCTTCTTCTTCAGAGCTGGAACCCCATCCCGACGCCGTGGCCGCCACGTTATAGTTGCCGGATGGAAGCTGCAGAGAAAAAGTCCCATTGCTGGCGCTGGTGGTGGAGATTCCGCCGGCAGTGATGCTGGCGCCGCCAATAAACGCGCAGGGAGAAGACGTCGAATGTCCTGCGCGGATCACGCCCGAGATTGTGCCGGGCGAACTTGCCGGCAGCCCCTGGTTGTGCCAGGCAATGGTGAACTGGTTGGCGCTGTCGGTTTTGTACTGATTCAAATAAGGAGAGTACGTCACCACGTCAATCAGATTGGTGGCAGGGTGGAAGGTCATTATGCGCATCCAGCCGTTGCCGCCATGCGACAGGTTCTGGTAGTTGGCGAAGATCTGGTTCACCAGGTTCTGGCTCAGCCCCAGGTCGGAGCGATGTGAGGCGTTGCCAGAGGTAAAGTGGCCGCTCAACACCAGGGAAACGTTCGCATACTGGTTCAACAGGTTGCGCCACACTGCTTCACCCTGATTGTTTCCTTTGGAAGGGAGGTCGTTGTTGTTGCACTGGTCGACCCGGGTGCCGTCGATCCACATGTAGCTGTGGGTGACGACGATGACCTCCTTGTCCAGATTGGCGGCGAGCACGGATTGCGCCCACGTCAGCGTGGCGTCGCGGGGCATGAACTCCAGGGCGAGTATCAGGTACGACTTGCCGTTCACGCTCACTACCGCATAGAAGTTCTCGTTACTGCCGGTGGGATAGTTTCCCTTGTACCAGGCGTACGTTGCATAGCGCGCCGGGCCGAAGAAGCTGTTGAAGCCGGTAGCCATGCGGCTGCCGGGCGCTTCGCCGTCGTAGTCGTGATTGCCGATGGCGAGCACATAGGGAATCTGCGCGTTGTCAAGCACTCGGATTGCGGCATCCGCGTTTTGCCATTGCGAGGTTTCGGCAATATTGACGATGTCGCCTTCGCCGATCACAAATTGAATGTTGTAATTGGTTCGGTTTTGGGCAATCCACTGGGTCTGCGCGGTAAAAATTTGTGGATAGCTCTGGGAGTAATACTGCGTATCGGGCAAGGCTACAATGCTGAAATCCGGAGCGGCTACCTGCGCGAACGCGCAGAAGGCAAACATGAAACACGCGGCGATGAAAGTCCGTACCAGGCGAAAAGACATGAGCATCCCTCAACAAAGAAAGTCGAGATTGCCAGGGGGCTACTCGCGGCGTGTACTCTGAGATACGCGCGATCGTTCAGGCGTTGCTAAATTGCTTTCGGCTGCTCTGGATTTCCGGCTACTCTGAATTCCACTACTCTGGATGTCTGTGCGCCGTTTAAGTGACAGCTCTCCGGCTTCTCATCCAGAGAGTGCCGCAGCCGCTCTGCTTCGAACGCTACCTGGCAAAAGCCGGCTGCGGGATTTGCTCTAGGCCACGCCGTATCCTAATTTTGCAGGCCCGGGAATTTTTCTCCGGAACATTGCCTATTGCTCCGCTTGACGATGAAATGTTAAGTTCCATGCTTGAACATAAAACTGATCGGAAGCTCACGCCAGCGCCGCGAAGAAGTAGGGTGGCAAGACAAGCCAGCATCATCCACTGGCCGGTAAACGGCGAATACAACGGGGCGCTCGATCTGTGCCCTTTATTGATATTCCAGCCATTCGAACCTGAATTCGCGATGAGTGATGAGGAGCAATATGAGTTTCGCGCCCCGATGTCTGGCGACTGCAATCGGAAGTCTGCCGCATGTAGAGGTGCAGCAGGCTGTGGAAATCGTCCTGGCCAACGTCCCTGACGCGCCAAATTGGCCGCAATTGCCGGCCACCGGGTTGCGCGAGCAGATGGAAGTGCAATACAGCGAAGGTATTCCGCGGGTGGTGCTCGACCCGGACAAGCAGCGCATGTACATCAATACCGCCGGCGATTGCTCGCTCGAGTTGGCAGAGTTTTACGAGAAGTTTCTAGCCGATGACTTCGATCATTTTCAGATCACGTCCGGATTTTCGCGGGGCATTTATGCCATGGAATCCGCTCTGGCGTCGACGGCTGCGACGCGTGCCTTTGTAAAGTTGCAAACTACCGGGCCAATCAGCTTCGGTCTGAGCATTGTCGACGAGAACAAGCGCGCCATCTACTACCACCCGGAGTTCGTTGACGTGGTAGTAAAGGCGCTGGCAATGAAATGCCGTTGGCAAATCCGCAAGTTCCGCAAATTTGCGAAAGGCGTGATCTGCTTCATCGACGAACCCATCCTCTCGGCTTTCGGCTCTTCTACCTACGTAAGCGTGACCCGCGATGATGTGGTGGCCAAGTTAGGCGAGGTGATCGAGGCGGTACATGCCGAAGGCGCGCTGGCGGGGGTTCACTGCTGCGGCAACACCGAGTGGCCCATCTTGATGGACGCCGGCGCCGATATCGTAAACTTCGACGCGTTCGACTACGGGGATACCATTAACCTCTACCCGCAAGCCATGAAGTGCCATATCGAAAGTGGCAAAGCCCTGGCCTGGGGCATTGTGCCCACGAACAGCGCGAAGATCCAGGCGGAGACTCCGGAGACGCTGGTCACGAGGTTCCACGGACTCGTGGACAAGCTGGCAAGAGCGGCCAATCTGGATCGTGAGTTGATCCTGCGGCAAGCCCTCATCACTCCGGCTTGTGGCACAGGCTCGTTGCCGGTGGCCGATGCGGAACGCGTCTTCCTCCTGCGGCAAGCCCTCATCACTCCGGCTTGTGGCACAGGCTCGTTGCCGGTGGCCGATGCGGAACGCGTCTTCCGCACCCTGCGTGCGACGAGTGTGACCCTGCAGAGCCAGAAAGGTGTGGGCGCTTAGTTATTCGGCGCCGGGTAGATCTATGGGACTCACGCTGGCAATGACCGGGAAGGGTGGCGTTGGCAAGACCACGCTCTCTGCCTTGACGATTGATTGGCTCGTCCGCCGGGGCGAACTGCCGGTATTGGCCGTTGACGCCGATTCCAACGCAAATCTGCACGAGGCGCTGGGCGTATCGTATGCCGCCAGCATCGGCGGCATTCGCGAGAGCGCCCGCAGCCAGGCACAGGCGCAGGGATTGTCGAAGCAGGAGTTCCTCGACCTGCGCGTACAGCAGGCGCTCGTGGAGCGCGATGGCTACGACCTGATCGTAATGGGCCGCCCGGAAGGCCAGGGCTGCTATTGCTTCGCCAACAATGTTTTGCGCGAGGTATTGCAGCGGCTCACCAAGACCTACCGCCACATTGTGCTGGACAGCGAAGCCGGACTGGAGCATATCTCGCGGCGTACTTTGCTGGCGCTGGACTATTTGTTGATCGTGTCCGATTGCACCGTGCGCGGCATTCATACCGCAGCGCGAATCTCAGCGCTGGCCGATGAAGTTGCCCTGCCGGCGAAGGCTCGCGGACTGATCATCAACCGGGTGCCCGATGGGAAGCTGCCGCCAGTGGTGAATCAAGCAGCGTGCGAGACGGGACTGCCTCTGCTGGCGATCGTCCCGCTGGATCCACAAGTTGCAGCGCTCGACGCCGGTGGGGTGCCAATTGGGAACATTGCGCCGGATGCTCCCGCCAGGGTATGCCTGTCCGCCATGCTGGAAAAGCTGCTGACGGTCCATTAGGAGATAGAAATGCCAAAGCCCGGAGCAAACCCGGCGAAACAAGCCTCGTGGGATGCTGCCGCCGAAGCCGCGACTCGCCATGCAACCGCCGACGCCAATGCCGTCAATGCCCGCAACTTGCTTCGCTCCATCGCGACCGCTGCCGCTGCTCATTCGCAGTACAGCAGGGCGCTGGTTACGGCGCTGAGACAGGTCTCGCAAGGCAAGGGTGGCCACTTCCGGGTCTTGGATGCGGCGCTCCTGCGACGCACGGCGCAGCTCTTCGGCGTTGGAACCAGCGATCGCGGAGACCTGGAAGCTGCCGCCGGCCTGGCCGATTTCTTCCTCGCCCAATTTGCCTGGTCCGAACACGCGAACGGCATGCTCAAGTTTGCTCCCCGCAAGCGTCAGGCCGTTTGGAAGAAGTTGGGAATCGAGCCCAACGGCATCGACGCCAGCATCGTGGAAGGCCTGCAGCGCACGCAGGTGGAGGTTGCGCACGACAGCCGCGATCTGATCATGCGTGCTCTTAAATGCAGCCTTGCCGACGGCTGGTGTGCGTCCGCAATCGCCATCACCGTCTCCGACATCCTGTTTGGCGCTCCCCACCCCGTCCGCAGCCGAGTCGGCTTGGGAGTGCTGGCCGAGGATAAGGTCAACATTGTTCTCTGCGGAAAGGAACCTCTGCTGGCGGAAATGATCGTGGCGGCTTCCTGCAACGAGGAGTTGCTGGCGCATGCGCGCTCGCAAGGCGCGGCCGGCATCAACCTCGCAGCGCTCGGCAGCAATGCCGCGCTTCTGCGACACGGCCTGCCCATCGTCGGCGAGGTTCTGCCGCCGGAAGCCGCTCTCCTGACTGGAGCGGTGGAGCTGATGATTCTGGGCGATGAGAACATGGCTTCGCCAGGCGATACCGGCGACCGCTTCCACACCAAGATTGTCAGCGCCTCTGCTTCCGCGCGTGGTTTGGAGGCGGAATGGGTCGGTTTTGATCTTGAAAACGGCTACGCCCAAGCCAGCCGGCTGGTGCGGACTGCCATCGACAACTTCCCGCGGCGTGACCGCAATCGCGTGCACATCCCCCCGGAAAGCAGCGAATTCTTGGCGGGATTTTCTAACAACGCAATCGTGCACATGCTGGGCGGACGCTTCCGCGCGACGTTGCGGCCGCTGATCGACGCCATCGTCGAGGGCCGCATCCGCGGTTTGGCCGGCATCTTCGGCTGCCCGAACCCGAACACCGCGGCTGGCCAAGCGCAGGTGCGAACGGTGGAAGAACTGATAAAGCGCGACATTCTGGTCCTTCAGACCGGCGGTGCGGCCATCGCCTGTGCCCAAGCGGGATTGCTCCTGCCCGAAGCTGCCGCCAAGGCGGGTCCGGGCTTACGCGAGATATGCGAGGCAGTCGGCATCCCGCCTGTGTTGCACATGGGCACCGCCGTGGACTATGCGCGCATTCTCATGGCTGCCGGCGCTGTGCTCGAAGAAGCCGGGGTTGAAGATTTGGCGGATCTCCCGGTCGCGATGGCAGCACCGGAGTGGACTGGCGAAGAAGCCGCCGCCGCCGCCCACTGCTTGGTCGCCAGCGGGTTTTACGTTGTTCTGGGCGATCGGTTGTACACCGATG
>JBEKQR010000045.1:0-15622 GCA_049519515.1 Candidatus Korobacteraceae bacterium | reverse complement strand
GATGACCCGCTTGGCGCCCGCCTGCCAGCACTGGCGCACCACCTCGGCGACAATGGCGGGATTGGTATTGGCCGCCTGCTCCGGAGTGCGGTCCCATCCGATGTTGGGCTTGACAACGACTACGTCGGCGCGCGATACGAAGCGGCGGATACCTCCCAGCTCCTCCAGCGCGCGCCGCGCCAGCAGCGCCGGGTCGTCCCCGCCCTGGGCGATCACCATCTGCGGCAACTCCGCATCCGGCGCCACCGCGTGGTTGCGTTTCGTATTCGCCGCCAGCACCTGCCGGGGACGCGCGCTTCGTTGGTCCAGCCACAGGCCAAGCGCGGCGCTTCCCGCGCCCAGGCCGGCCAGGCGCAGCAGCTTCAGCATGGCTTCGCGTCGTTCCATATCAAACCTCTACCACGGTGATCCGGTTGGGATCGTTGGTGCCCAGGCGGTGGCCCGCGTCCGCCGCCACGCCGATGAACTGCGGCGACTTGTTTGCCGCCGCCAGCGTCTCCAGCCCCATCTCGGCCCGCTTGCCCTCGATGATCCGCCAGGCGGTATAGTCGAGCGCTACCGGGTCGCGCGCCATGATGATGGCGTTATGGTTCCAGGCCGATTCCGGATCGAACGCGGCGCCACTGGCGAACGAGGCGGTGGTGGCGTCGCAGATGTTGAGGCGCAGCTTTGTCCTGATCCCGGACAGCATATTCAGGTCCGCAATGTACGGGCTGCAACCGTGTGCATGGTAGCTGTAAGGATTGTCGATGGCGCCATACATGTTCTTCAGCGCCGCCGTCACCCCGCACATGCCATGACACTTCAGCACCGGAACATTGATCAGCACATCGCAATCGCGGGTGAGAATCTTCGATAACCGGCTGCGGACCAAGCCGAATGCCTCCGCGCTTTGCTCGTAGCCTGCCGCATCCGTCCCGGCACAGCGCACGCGGTTTGCGCCGGAGGACAGATGGAAACCGGCGCGCGTCAGCTCGTCGCTCTCGTGGTCCCAGATTACGATATCCTGCGCCCTGATTCCGGCCGCCTGCAGGCGCTCGCAAATGGCCTCTACCAGCACGACGTTGGTTGAGAGGCGGCGCCCGGCAATGGTGTTCACCTTCAGCCCGACCCTCTCTCCCGGGCGCAGCAGCCGCTTCCAACCGTCTACCGGCCGATCGGCGTCGAAGTAGCTCTGCACGGCACGGTCGAGCAGGCCCAGCATGCGGCTGTCATCCACTGCCGAGCCATGGCCGCGCAACAGAGCATCGCGCGCGATCACCACCTTGGAATTGCCGGCCACGGGCGCACGCGCGGCGGGGCTCGCAACGTCCGCTGCCGCCGCTGCCGGGGCGAGCGCCAGAGCGAAGGCGGTGCCGGTGCATCTCTTCAGGAAGTCCCGGCGGCTTGTCCCCTCTTTTGACTCGGCCATGATTCCTCCTAACGGGCAAACCGAGTGAACTATTGTTTTGAAAGGGCGCGGCTCAAGGCACCCCAGCAAGTCAAATGCGGACTTGCTGGGGACCCCGCAAAGCCGCGCCGTAAGCTGCCCCTTATTACTCGTCCCCAGCGGGCTTCAGCCCGCGAGGGAGGTGCTTCATTTCCGCCGGAGCTATTTCGCAACCCCGACTGGCCCGGTTCCAGCGGTTCCAGCGCCTCCTCACTTCGGAAGCCGCTGCTGGATGCCGCGCCCCAACTCCACTAAAGCCTGCGGACCCTGCGGCAACTGGTCGTAGGCGACAATCCGCACCAGGTAACGCCCTGACTGAAACAGCAGGCTCTGCCGCTGGAGCCGCGCGCGCTCACCCAGCGCGACCGGCTTGGCATCGCGCGCCGGTTCGGCTTCGAACAGCCTGCGCGCGCCGCCGGCGTCGCGCATCGTGTAGATATCGGCGACCGCTTCCACCTTGTTCTGGAACTTATAGTCGGAGGTCGATACGCTCTCCACTCCGGCCTTCAGATATTTCTCGGCGTCGCCATCGATATAGCGCCAGAGGTTGGCGGCGTCGAAGGTGCGGGTATCGCCCATCTTCGCCCATCCGCCGGCCTGCTCCGGAAACGGGCTCGCCAGCAGCCGTGCCATACGCTGATTCTGTGTCTCCTGGGGCGGCCTGGCCGGATGCATCTGGCCCCAGCCGAAAAGCGCAAAAGAAGCTACTGTGAGGACGAAAATAGCCAATCGCAGAACGCGCCGCAGTCCACCCATCTGCCGAAGGTAGTTGAATGCAGCCCACGCGGATTCCGTATTCACGATCAACTCGGCCTCCTTTTTCCGCGGTTGAGCAGGATCTGGTTGGCCGGCGAGCGGCTCTCGCCGACGCTGGTCACGTAGATCGCCGGCCGGTCCTGCACCGGGCAGGCGAACTCGCAGGCGCCGCAGCCGACGCAGCGCTCGGGATCGAGATAAGGCTGTTTCACCAATTTGACGTTTCCTCTCGCGTCCGCCACCTCGGCCGGCCGCAGGTAGATGGCCTTGGGAGAGGTGGGACACCACTCTTCGCAGACGATGCATTCGGTGGCCATCGCCCACGGCAGGCAGCGTCCGCGATCGTAGAAGGCGATTCCCAACTTGACAGGCTTGCTGTCGCCCGCCGGTTTCGCGGCCCAGCCCTTTTCCTCGGGCGTGATCTCCCAGATGGCGCCCGTGGGACACACCTGCGAGCACAGCACGCAACTGGCCTCGCAGTAGCCGGTGCGGGGCACGACCACCGGCGTCCACAGGCCCTCCAGGCCGGCCTCGGCAAGGGTGGGATGCAGGGCGTTGTTGGGGCAGACCTTCATGCACTCGCCGCAGCGTATGCAGCGCGAGAGGAAATGCTCCTCATCCACCGCGCCTGGCGGGCGCAACAGCCGCTCATGCCGCTCGACGGCGTAGCCCGCCGTGCTGCGCGCCAGCGGCACCATGGCCGCTCCGGCGACCAGTCCGGTCAGCAGCTTACGCCGCTGCAGGTTGGCCGCCACGATGATTTTGTCTTCGGGAAAAAAGCGGAAGGCCAGGGACTTGTCTGGACAGTCCTCCACGCAGTTCAGGCAGAGATGGCATTCCGCCTTGCGCCACCCGCTGCCGCCGATAGGATCATCGCCTCCCTGGCAGTGCATCAGGCAGCGGTTGCAGTCGTCGCAGTGGTCGGATTTCTTCGAGAGGCCCAAAATCGACCAGCGCGAGAGCAAGCCAAGCAAGGCGCCCAAGGGGCACAGCGCGCGGCACCAGAAGCGCGAGATACGCAGGTTGAGCGCCAGCAGAAAAACGAAGATCAGGCCAATAAAGATGCCCTGGCGGAAGTATGGCTGCTTGAAGCTGAGCACCAGCGCGCCGAAGATGAAGTGCAGCACGCTGCCCGCCGTCTGCGCCGGCCCGAAGCTGCTGCGCTCCAGAAGCTGCAGCCCGGCATTCAGCGCGTAATTCAGTCCCGGCAGAATGGACAATGCCAGCGAGCGCACCAGCAGCGAAAGCGGATCGAACCAGCCGGCCACCCCGCTGCCGAAAACGGCGGCCGCCAGCACCACGATCAGAATGTAGTATTTCGCCGTCTGCCATCGCTTGTAGCGGTTGGACTCGATCAACTGCTTGCCGCGCTTGCGCTCCGATTTCAGGCTGCTCAAGAAATGGTTGAGCGAGCCCATGGGGCAGATCCACCCGCAGAAGAAGCGTCCCAAAAACAGGGTGGGAATGAGCACCGCCAGGCTCCACAGAAGCCCATGATAGAGCGCGTGGCTGCCCAGCGCGTTGACGGCGGCCACCAGCGGATCAATTTGAAAGAACCAGCGGAGCGGATACGGCAATCGTATGTCGCCCGCCGCGGCATGCAGCGAGCCGCGCAACTCCGTGCGCAGCAGCAGGAAGAGGAAGAGCGCGAAAAATACGATCTGCGAGATCAGGCGCAGTCTGGCCGCTTTAAGAAAACGCACTCCGTGCTCCTTCTTCCGTCTGCCGCGGACCCAGCCTGAAGCCGGACCCTTCAAGGAACCAACAGGCTCTAAAAACCCGCTCCTTATGTTGCGGGAACCCGGTCGCCGGTTTCAGTGAGCGCTGTCACTGTTCCAGGCTGGACTTCCGTCACCAGAATTGCCATCCCAAGTACCGCGCGGGACTGCTCCTGCCCAGCCCAGCCGCCGCCTCCGACTGCACCGTACATTAAATCTTGGTGAAAATCTGTGTGAAATGTTCGTGAAAATCCATATCCGGAAACGCCTTTCGCCCGCATAAATTCATCCATCTCGTTTAGGCAGTGTTGCAGGCTGCTTGCGTTGAAGAGTCCGCCCGGGCCGGACTGATGGATTCCATAATCGCTATCCCAACTGAGAATCACCCCATTCGAGATAACCGTTCGACACGACAAGGAGAACCGTCGATGGAAAGAATTGTTCGCACAAGTGTAGTGGCTGTTGCAGTCCTCGGGCTGCTTCTCTTCGCTACCGCGCCGATCAGCACTGCGCAAACCAGCGCGCAGCTCACGGGCGCGGGCAGCACCTTCGTTTACCCCATCATGTCCCGCTGGGCGGCCAACTTCCGCCAGAAGAATCCCGGAGTGCAGATCAACTACCAGTCGATCGGCAGCGGCGGCGGCATCCAGCAATTGAAGAACGGGCTGGTGGACTTCGGCGCCAGCGACGTGGCACTCACCGACGAGCAGCTCAAAGAGATGGTGCCGTTGGTGCAGATTCCCGAAAGCGCCGGTCCGGTCTGCATTACCTATAATCTGCCGATGCTCTCCAAGCCTCTGCGCCTCTCCGCCGACGCCCTGGCCGGAATATATCTGGGCACCATCAAGAACTGGAACGACCCGGCGATTGCCAATTCCAACCCCGGAGTGCAGTTGCCGAACACCCCAATCGCGGTGGCACACCGCTCGGACGGGAGCGGGACCACTGGGATTTTTACCAGCTATCTATCGGCGGTCAGCCCGGAGTGGAAAAGCAGGATAGGCACGGGCATCTCCGTGCGCTGGCCGGCAGGTATCGGCGGCAAGGGCAGCGAGGGTGTGACCGGTGTGGTGAAGCAAACCCCGGGCGCCATTGGTTACGTCGAGCTGAGTTATGCGGTGGAGAACAAGCTTCCCACGGTTGAGATGCGGAACCAGGCCGGCAACTTCGTAGCTCCCAGCGCGGCATCCGCTACTGCCGCCATCGACGCATTCCGCAGCCAGCTTGCCAGAGACGTTCGCATCCCGATCGTCAATCCGCCCGCTTCCGCCAAGAACGCATATCCGATCACCGGTCTCACCTTCCTGCTGGTTCCGAAGGACGGCAATGACCCGTCAAAGCGCCAGGTGACAAAGCAGTTCATTCAGTACGTCGTGAGTGATGGCCAGTCCATGGCGGAACAGTTGCATTACGCCAAGTTGCCTGACTCCGTGGTCAAGTTGAACGACCAGTTGCTGGCCCAGTTGCAGGCAAATGGAAAGGCGCTGAAGTAATTTGACTGAGGCGGAAGGTAACTGCCCGTGAGGGCTAATTCCAGTAGCTTTGACCGCGGCCGATGCTGTCGTCCGGGGACGCCGGGCCGCTGGCGCCCTCTATAAACCCGGTTTGCACCGGTCCCTGATGGATGGCGCCTTCGATCAGGGTCCACAGGCACGCCAGGGGATTGGAACCCTCTTCTGCCGCCGCCGGCGGAAACTCCACTGGCGCCGCGTCGGCCGATTCATCCCCCGGCAAGCCACCCTGGGCGTTGGGCGCGAATTCAATGGCGGTTCCCAGCAGCGAGGCAAACGCCTCCAAACGGCTGGTGTGGTACTTATCAAAGGCGCCCCGGTGCTTGGAGAGCACTTCGAGAATCCCCGCCAGCTTGCCTGCGGCGAAGATCGGGGCCACCAGAATCGACCCGATCTGCAGCGCCCGGGCCACGGCCGGATCGATGCGCGGATCGGACTGAGCGTCGGGACAATGCACTACCTTGGCCGTGCTCAGGCACTGGCCGGAAAGGCCGCGCTCGGGTTGCAGGCTGGCGCCAACGTCAGGCGCAACTCCTAGGCTGGCCCGGCACTGCATGCTGTTGCGGTCGCCCACGGCGATGGCCACGCCGCTCGCCCGGGTAATTACCATGGCCCGCCGGGCGATCAGGCGCAGCCCGTTCTCGAATTCCCTTGGCTGCGCGCTCGGGGAAAGCACACTGCATTCCGGAAGTGGGAGATCCGCTTGTTGTGAGGGCAGGCGCAGATCGCTGGCCACCCACTTTCGCAATTGATCGCGGCACTCGGAACTGGTTTCGATGAACTGGATTCCGCTCGGGCCGCCGGCTTCGGCCCAGGTTACAACCGCCTTGGTCTCCAGGGTCTTGGGGAATCCCGGGAGCCCGAATCTAAGCTCAACAAATTCTTCCGGGACGAGCGGGAAAAAAGGCTGAACGCCCATGCCGGCTTCACTCAGGTTGAGCATAATGCCGTTCTGCTGGGGCCCATAGGCCGAACTCGGCAGCGACATCTCCACCGTCAGCAGTTGCCAGTCGCTGATGGTCCGGCGCTGGCAACGGCGGCGGTCTTTACTGGCAGCGGGAACCGCCGGTCTGGGGGTCATGGAAGCCATCTCTTTCACGGAAACTGCCGCAGCGGGGTGTTCCCCACGCTGATCTCTTTGGTAATCGGCTCCGGCCTTGCCTGGACCGGCGGCGCGGCCCGCGGGACCGCCCTGTCGCTTCGCGGTTGCGGCACTGCCTTCTCGCTTCGCAGTGCGTGGATCACCGTTTCGGCAGGATGGTCCCCTTCGGCAAGCAGCTTGGCGGCCAGCCGAAGGGCTTCGACTTCTCGCTGTAACTCCTGCAGCTCAGCCTCTTTATGCCGCAAAATCTCAAAAATGTTCTTCATCGGGGATGACCCGCCCGTGTCCGCACCACCCATGTCGCCCTACCTCCCGTTGATCTTCGCCCGGATCGGCTGAAGCGTGAAGATGGCGATCTTGATTCCACCCACCCAAAATACGCACCGCCGGCTGCTCCTGAATGGCCGTCAAGCCACTGTTTCTCCTGGTCTGGTACCCCGGTAACTTACCGATGTAACCTGTGCAAATCCGCAGATATGCTGTACTTGTAATATCGCCTGTCTCCGGACAGAAGTGCGCGCTGCCCCCTGCCTTATTTCTGCCAGCCGGGGCGCCGAGGTTGGCGGCGAGGAGGAGATACCGAAGCTACAGATGAACTCGAGTCGGAGCTCTCGGCAGTCTTCGTGAGCGCCTATGCTACTTGATCCTCCAGTCCTCAAGCCGCCGGAACCGGAAGATTTTCTGGTCGAGCCGCTGTTGCAAATCGGCGCTGAAACGCTGTGTTTTCGCGGCAGCGCCATCAACGCCATTCTGCGCGCGCACCTGCTGGGCCGCCAGGGACTGCCCTTGGATGAAGCCCTGGGCCAGCTTTTCGATCTGGCCAGCGAAGTCGTGTACTACGATGGCGGCTTTGCCTTCTTCTGCGAAGAGGAAGAGCGGCACATGCGGCTGCGGGTGGTGCGCGACGTGCGCCGCACCCTCGAGGGCGAAAAGCTGGCAGGCGCCAATCTGCTGAACTACTGGACGGCGAAATACTGGCGCCCTCTGCTGCTGCGGCTCGGCCAGCATCCGCAGGTGGACGGGTTGCTGCGCGGCATCGGAGCCGGTTGCGTGCTGGCGGTGCCGTTGTTTGCCGGCAATCGCCCGCGCGGCACCTTGCAGTTGTTCGGCGTCAATCCGGCGTGCTTTGCCACCCTGGACGCGCAACTGCTCTGGATTCTGGCATTGGCGGCGGAGAGATTGTTTCCCGGCGGCGCCAGCCAGTCCCCGGCGGCTGCGGCCCAGGGAAAGTGCGAAGAACGGCTGGAGCGTGAACTGGCTCGCGCCGAACGCCACCAGAAGGCGCTGACTCTGCTGCTGCTGGAGATCGACCGCTTCCAGTTGGTGAACGACGTTCACGGCCAGCAGGCTGGCGAAGCCGTCCGCAGCGAGGTTTTCGCCGCCCTGACCCGGTTGGTTCGCGGGCTGGACTGCGTATTGCGCTACGGTAACGGTGGGTTCGCGGTGATCCTGCCCGACACCACCACCGCGGGCGGCTATTGCGTGGCGGAACGGCTCAAACAGGATCTGGAAGAGACGTGCTTCTCTGCCGATACTCCATCCAGTTGCGTGCGGCTCACGATGAGCGTTGGCTTGGCCGTCTACCCCGCGGATGCGCAGTCGGCGCGGGAACTGCTGCAAACCGCCGGCCTGGCGCTCTGCGAAGCGCAGCACAACAGCCGCAACCGCATCGCGGTCTACTCCGAGTTGCGTGACGGCGGAGGCCAGTCTCCCGCCGCTTATCCCACGCCACGAGGCTTGCCCCGCGAGCTTGCGCGCGCTGCCGCAGCAAGCGCAACGCCAGGGCATGCTGAGGTTCCCGCAAACGTCCCCCGTCCCGCTACTCCGGTGAAGCAGGTGATCGGCGCCGAGGCCGCTGCTTCCGATTTGGCGAGTCCCGACTGGGTGAGGATATGCGATTTTGGAAATCTGCCGCCGGTCGCGCCTCCTTTGCCGGCGCAACCCAAACCCCCGGCGATAGCCGCAGGCGAATTCCACCCCAGCGCTCCCAAAACAGGAGCGCCGGGGACCCCGTTGCCGATTCCCGCGTTCGGAACCGTTTTGCCGGCGGAGAAGCTCCCTCTCGCGAGCTTGCCCGCCTACGGCCACGTAAGAACCGAAACTGGGTCTCCGGCAATCCCCGCAGCTGCGTTTGCCAGGGTGCAACCTGGGGCAACGAAGGATATGTCCGCTCCCTCCGCGGCTTTCACTCCGGCCCCGGCAAAGGCGGCGCCTGCGGTGGATGCCGCTCCCCAGCTTGTTTCCAAGCATGCCGTCTCCGAACCCAGAGTGTATGCCGGCATGCGGCGCGAAAAACGGATGAACATCGCCCTCCCGGTGCAAGTGTGGGGAATGGATAGTAACGGCGAGTTGTTCGAGCAGGACGCCACTACCATGGACATAACCACGGTCGGCGCCCGCCTGAAAGGAATCACCCACCGGCTGGAGCGCGGATGCGTGGTCGGCATCAAGCATCAGAACAGCAAGGCGAGGTTTCGGGTCAAGTGGGTTGGAGCAGAGAGATCGCAAGCACAGGGGCAGATCGGGGTGCGGCTGCTTGACGAAGGGAAACTGATCTGGGGAATGGCGCTCCGCCGCGTGTTGGGCGACGACTTTACAGACGGCTCTCCAAAGCACGGACTCAGGCCCAACTGACCAGGCTGCCATAGCCGCGGATACAAACCCTCTCACATCAAAGTGCATCCTAAGTTGTGGAACAGCACACGTGTCGAACTCCGATCTCACCTCCCTTTTTTTCATTCTCTTTCTGCTTGTGGGCCTGGCGCAGTTGCTCGGCTATGTATCGGTAAGACTGCGGCAGCCAAAAGTGATTGGCGAGATTCTCGCCGGCGTCGTGCTCGGCCCCGCCCTGATCGGCAGGCTGCCATTCGCCTCCGGGCTGATGGAGGCGACCAAGCGCCAGGGAAACATTCTGAGCTTCATTTACTGGCTTGGGCTGCTGCTCCTGATGTTCCTGTCCGGGGCGGAGACCCGGCAGCTATTCAGCCGCGAAGAGCGCCGCGAAGTAGGATGGCTGGCGATTGTGGGCACGGGCATACCCTTCGTAGTCGGGCTGGTGCTGGGCCCATGGATTGTTGGCCCGGCGCTCGCGGGTCCTCACGGCAATCGCATCTCCCTGATAATCGTCCTCGCCGTCGGGGCCGCGGTGACCTCGGTTCCCGTGGTCTCAAAAATTTTTGCGGACCTGAAGATACTCCACACCCGCTTCGCCCGGCTGATTCTCGGTGTGGCTGTGCTGGAAGATATCGTCCTCTGGCTGGCGCTGGCGGTGGCAACGGCGCTGGCTGGAAAAACCGTGCTCCGGGCGCCGGAGATAGCGTCTCACCTGGTCAGGACGATCGCATTCTTCGTGCTGGGGCTGACGCTCGTTCCGCGGCTGGTGAAGCGAATCAACAAGGCGCGATTCAACGTCCTGGCAAGGCAGTCGCCGCTGGCATATGCCGTTGCGGTTCTGCTCGGATATTGCGTGATCGCCGGGGCGCTCAATGTCAGCCTTGTATTTGCCGCCTTTCTGGCGGGATTCGCCGTGGTGCACAAAAAACGCAGGCTGTTCGCGGAGGCGCTCGACGCCATAGGCAAGGTGTCGTTCGCATTCTTCATTCCTGTGTACTTTGCCATTGTGGGGTTGAGGCTCGACCTCATTCGCGGCCTGTCGCTGTGGATGGCGGCCGCCTTCATAATCGGAAGTTGTGTCGTCAAGGTCCTTTCCGTGTCGTTGGCGGGGCGCTGCGCCGGCTTCCGTGGATTGGATTTGATTAACCTTGCGATCACCACCAACGCCCGCGGCGGCCCGGGCATTGTGCTGGCCAGCGTGGCCTACGATGCCGGAATCATCAGTCCCAAGTTCTACACCACGCTCATACTGGCGGCCATCGTAACCTCGCAGGTGGCTGGCGCATGGCTTGACTATGTTCTGCGCAAGGGATGGCCGCTGCTGGCCCAGGCTCCGGCGGCCGAGCCGGTGGCCGTCTGCGCGGGGGAAAGCCCGTCAGCAGCCTGATGGCTGCTTTGTTCCGTGCTCACAGCTCATCTTTGTAGCGTTCCAGCGCGACCCGCACAAGCTGGCCGCGTGTTCGCGCCCCCGTCTTCTGGAACAGCTGTTGCATAGTAGCTTTGACGGAGCTCTCGGAAACCTGCAAGCGATCGGCGATCTCTTTGTTTGCCAGGCCCTCGAAGACGTACGACATGACCTGGCGCTCACGCTCCGTCAGCCGGCTCGAAGGCTTCGCCCCCTCTTCCTTCGCGACCACGCTGCCCATGATCTTTTGCAGTTGCCCCGGTTCAAACCAGGCCCTGCCTGACAGAACTTCGCGTATAGCCTGGACCAGCAGCACGGGCGAGTTGTGCTTGGGAAATATTCCGGCGATTCCTTGGCGTATGAGACTTGCCGCCGCGGCCTCGTTGACACCGGCGGTGACCAGCAGCACCTTGCCCTTGAAGGAAAGGTGTTCGACGGCCTGCATGAAATCGAGGCCATCGCGCTGGCCGAGGTCGAAGTCCAGCAGAACCAGGTCGACTTCTTTTTGCCGCAGCAGCTCCCGCGCCTCCTCGATGGTTCCGCAGCCTCCGGCCACTTCGAATCCCGGCTCGGCATCCAGAAAGCGGGCCACGCTCTCGCGAAACAGCGCATGATCGTCCACCAGCAGGATGCGCGCCCTGGCATCCGGCTCAGGCATCGACGGCCTCCTTTTCGTCGCTCACCGTCTGCAGCACCACGGCGAAGCAGCAGCCGCGATTGCGAGCTTCATATAGCAGCTCGCCGCCAAAGCTCTTGACCAGCGCGCGGGAGATATACAAGCCGAGCCCGGTGGCCTGCGCATCGCGCTGAAATGGGCGAAACAGGTGCTCCGGATTGGCGACCCCCGTTCCCGTGTCCTCGAAGCGAATCACCACCGTTTCCCTCTCCCTGCAGGTGCTTATGGTGAGCTGTTTTTCCGCCGTCTCCTGCATGGCCCGCCGGCTGTTCTTCGCCAGATTCAGAAAAACCTGCATCAGGCCGTAGCGGTCGGCCCACACCAGGGGCAGCGAATCTTCCACCGCCCACCTCAGTTCCATGCCGGCCTCATGATAAGCGGCATCGACCAGGACTCTCAGCTCGTCCAGCACCGCCGTCAACTCGATCACTGAGCGGGCGCGCTCCGCTGGATCGCGCAGCTCCATGGAGGAAAGCTTTTCCAAACCCTGGATCAAAGTGCCGAGGGCCTCGAAGTCGGCATTTCCCTGCAGCGCATTCACCCGGGCCAGGTTCTTGTGCACCACCAGCGCCGCCCCGCACAGGTTGCGGATCTCATGGGAGACGGCGCTCATCAGAATGCGCGTGTTCTTCAGCAGATACTCCAGGCTGAGGTCTTCCCGGTTGCGCAGATCGTCGGAAAGATCGACCACGATGGCCGCCAGCCGATTGCCCGAGACCGGGGCCCCCGGCAAGCCTTCCTTTGTCCCGCTCTGCGGGATGGGGTGGGAGAGCGTGGCATAGGTCGAGAACCACACGCCGGCCAGGAAAACTTCGCCATTGCTGCGCTGCCCGCGGCACTGGAGCGCGGTGCGGAAGCCCTTCGGGCGCTTGGACTGCACCGCCGCCACTAGCGCCGGCAAGTATCCGCGCACACTCTGGCCGGCAAGCGGCCGCGCGCCAGGGGCAAGCAAGTCTTGCGCAGCTTCGTTGGCAATAAGAATCGCGCCGTCCGCGTCCACGGTGACGATGGCGGCAGGACTGCTTTCCACCAGCACCCGCAACTGTCCCTCCGCCTCCCG
The DNA here is from genome assembly GCA_049519515.1 of Candidatus Korobacteraceae bacterium. Classification (GTDB taxonomy): domain Bacteria; phylum Acidobacteriota; class Terriglobia; order Terriglobales; family Acidobacteriaceae; genus CAWBRT01. Next base: position 3,352 of record JBEKQR010000045.1, on the reverse strand, counting down.
CCGCCGCTGCACCTGGTCCTCGACCTCCCGCAGGTGCTCCAGGACGATGCGGCGGTTGCGCAGCAGTTCGGAGATGAACAGTCCGGTGCCGATAAAGCCGGCAGACGAGAGCACCACTCGCGGCAGCAGATCGGCGGGCGGCAGGTTGCTGAATATTTCCTGCAGAAGTGCACAGAGAAAAGCCAGCGTAACGATCTTCGTGCGCGAAAGAAATCCACCCGCGATCATGATCGGGAACAGGTACAGGAAGCCGAGAGAGATGTAGGGCTCCGTCCACCAGTCGATGAGCGCAATTAGCACCACCAGCACCGCCGCCAGAAAAAGCAGCCAGCGGCGATTTTCGGGAGCGTAGATGAGGGAAAGCACATTGGCGAAGCGCATCTTCGTTTCTGAACGTATGTTGCCAGATTTTGGCCCTGTGCCGTAACTCCCTATTGAGCACAATAGCCGAAAGATGGCTCCTGCTGGCTAAAAGATAGCCCCTCGCGCCATTGCCGAGTTCGCTTATTTGGATTTGGATAGATCAGCTCCGCAGTGTCGGCCCGGGCTGGAGAAGGGCGGTCTCAAACCGTGATCCAGCGCCGGCTCAGCGCGGTGTCCAGGATAATCCCCACGACAAAGGCCACGCCCATGTTCCACATGGCGAAACCGGCCACAATCAGCATCACGTAGAAATCGGCTTTTTTGTTGCCGATGTCCCTCACCACCAGAGCCAGCTCCGCGCCGGCGAAGAACAGGATCACGCCCAGCACGGCATTGGGAAAGACCTTGAACAGCAGAGATATGGAATCGCTGAAGAACAGGGCGATGGCAATCACTATTGATCCCAGGATTACCAGGGCGCCACCGGTTCTGGCACCGAAGCGCACGTGTCCGGCCATGCCGCCCGCCCCGTGACACATGGGGACGCCGCCAAAGCAAGGCGCAACCAGATTCATGATGCCCTGAGAGATGGCGATCTCCTTTTCTGTTACCGCCCGGTCCGGAAACAGCTCATTGTTTTCCGCCACTACTGCAATCACCGCGTTGCCCAGGGTCAGCGGTATCTGCGGCAGCGTAAACAGCCAGGTGCCGATCAGGACATCATTCCAGGTGATGTGGTGAAGGCCAAACACCGGAAATTTGAAGCCGGGGCGAATCCTGCCGAGTTCCGGCAGCAGTTGCGGATTCATGATCACGGCCGCCACGACCCCCAGCACCAGCAAGACAAACATGGCGGGTATTTTGGGATTGTTCAGCAGCAGGTAGGTAAGCACCAGGGCGATTCCCGCCAGCAATGGCGCCGTCGCCATCCTGTGTATTCCTTCCACCACAAAGGAAAGCCCCAGGCCGAGCATGATTCCGCGAACCACGGGCTTGGTCGCCAGCCTGGCCACCCACTTTATGGAACCGGTAGCGCCGGCGAGCAACCAGAACAAGCCTGTCGTGAGGCCCGCTCCGAACAGCGCGGCGGGGCTTACTCCTCCGGCGATGGCTGCCGCGCCGATTGCTTTCATGGGCTGAATCGGCATCGGCGTCCGGTAGTAAAGCCCGGCCACAATCTTGCAAATTCCGAACATGAACAGAAGGCCGAGAGGATCAACATGGACGATGGTGATATAGGCGGCGACGAAGGGAATCAGCGTGCCGATATCTCCGAATGCGCCCGCCCATTCCATGCGGGAATACAGATTCCGCGCTCTGGCGCCCGGTTCCGGCTGTGCTGGCGATGCCGGGGCTGCTCCCGGTTCTTCCGCTGCGACCTGCCCTGTAGGTTCCTTGTGCACGGTCATCTCCCTTGCCATGTCAAATCCGTGCGGCTTCGCGTGCGTGCATCCGAATCTTTACCTAAACCGGCGGGCAATTCAACCTTGTTGTTGACGACGATTTCCACCGCTTTTCCCGGGAAATAAACGCCCCGCTTCTTGTAGCGCCGGCGCCCTCGCCGGCGGGCTCTACGACGGAGACGCAATGCCGTTCTCTCCCCCGCTGGTTACCTTGGTACTCGCGGGCAATAACGCTTAGATTTCAATAGCTTGCGAAGGAGGAACCTTGCTGCCGGTTAGATTTGGGAGCGAGGCGGCGGGCCCTAAGGCGATTCAACCGCTGCGCCGGCAGCGAAATGGTGTATAAGAGGAGGTGCCGGAGGTTTTGCGACACCAAGCAGTCAGTCGCTGGGAGATTCCCTGAAATGCCTCTGGCATGGTTAGTTACGTTACGACTCTCGGATCTGCAAGTGAGCATCAACCGCTTTCCGATCATCACCTGATCAGAATCGAGGTGCAAATCGATTTCAACTAACCTGTGGAAGTCAAACTGAATATTAATTCAAGGGCCGCAGATACTGCGGTCCTTGTTGCTTGTGGTTATCAAACAAGCTCTAGTAGCGCCAGCCTTCCCAACTCCTGTTCGCAAGATGCTTCCGCACCTGCAATTCGTATGGCTGGCCTGGCGACCAGTTGCCGGAGAAGTGGAAGCCGACGCATGTCCAAAAGACGAAGTCCCATCCGCGTTGCGCGGCAATCTGATCGACGGTCTGGCCGCCATAGAGCCATTTTCCGCCATCATAGAAGTCGCCGTCGTAGCAGGCGCGGATGTAGGCCGCGTACCAATCGGCAACCAGAGCTGTAGACTGCGTTGTGGCCGGATAGCCGCCGTGAATGACTGAACCGTCACAGCCCTTGTTCTTGATCTGAAGGATGCCGTAGGAAGCTTCCCCCACCGGCCCGCACACATCGCTCACGTCGCTCTGCAACCAGGACGACTCCTGCACGGCAGCGGCCCGGATTGTGTCCTCATCAATCCCCCACTTGCAAGCCGCCCATTGCATGATCTCGGTGGTTGTGCCGGTGAAGTTGCCGGTTACCTGCGCCAGCTTCCCTTGCCAGCGAGGCCACGCGCTTTCATCATCCCAACCGTAAGGCGGCCGAACGACTGTGTGGTTGGCCTGGTAGTTTTTCGGCCTGGGCTCCCATGGGTTACGGGAAACGGCCGAGGCGCAATAGGCGTCCGAACGGGGAAGATAGCTGGCGTGGGAAGGTTCCGTGCCGAAGTAAGTCCTGGGCTTCGCAACCATGCGCGAGTGTCGCATGCCGTCAATAGCCGCGGCCACGGCGGCAAACATAAGTAGAAATGCGAAGCAATAATAGACTATCCGTCTGCGCATGAAATTCCTTGTAGCCAGAGCTTGTTTCATAAATGGTTCTTTGAAGGGGCGTGGCTTCAGACGGTGGGGCCTGGGTGGAACGGGCCTGAAAGGGACGGAGATACACGCCACCATTTTTTTCGATGCAGCTACTCTGGCTGGGCGTTGCACTGCCCCTGGACTTCCACCCCGTCCGGCAACCACTTCACTGTGGGAAAACGCAAAAGG
>JBEKQR010000044.1:0-15729 GCA_049519515.1 Candidatus Korobacteraceae bacterium | reverse complement strand
CGCCGCTTCTTCCGCAAACTGGCGCATTACTTTATCCAGCGCGAACTCTCCATGGCCTGCGTGGGCTGCGGGCGCTGCGTGGATGTCTGTCACGGCAACATCGGAATGCCCAGCGTGGTGGAGATGATCCGCCGCGCCATTTCACCCCAGCTCGCCAACAGCGGGCGCGCCGGCGGCGGAGTTGGACAAACATGAGCACGTTAGCCAAGCCAAAGCTTGAGGGGAGCGCGAGCGCCGCGGTAACGGAAAACGCTTACCTGCCGAAAATCGCCGTCCTCGACCGCGTGGTGCCCGAGATCGCCGACGTCAAAACTTTCTTCTGGCACTTCGAAGACGAGGCGGAGCAGCGCGCCTTTCGCCGCTTCCGGCCGGGCCAGTTCGCGCAGGTGTCGCTCTTCGGAGTGGGAGAGTTTCCGACCTCGCTGCCGCCCAGCCCCAGCGAGGAAGAAACCTTCTTCACCGTGCGCCGGGTCGGCAGTTGCACCGCCGCGCTGCATAGCCTGAGGCCCGGCGACAAGTTCGCCGTGCGCGGCCCCTACGGCAACGGCTTCCCCATGGAGGAGTATTACGGCAAGAACCTGGTGTTCGTCGCCGGGGGCATCGGGCTGATTCCGCTGCGCTCGTGCATCGTCTATGCCCTCCAGCACCGCGACAAGTACAACCACATCCAGATCTTCCTCGGCGCCAAGACGCCGCGCGAGCTGATGTACGTGCCCAAGCTGCGCGAGTGGGAGCAATCGGCCGGGGTCGAGTGCTACCTCAGCGTGGACCGCGCCGACAGCGCCTGGACCGGCAATGTCGGCGTGGTCGGCAGCCTGTTCAAGAAGCCGGGCGTGCAGGTGCAGGTGGAAAACACCATTGCCTTCGTCTGCGGCCCGCCCATCATGTTCCGTTTTGTCATCAAGGACCTGCTCGGCATGGGATTTGAGGAGCGCAACATCGTCTCCACGCTCGAACGCTACATGAAGTGCGGCATCGGCAAGTGCGGCCATTGCTGCATCGGCGTGGCCTACGTCTGCGTGGACGGCCCGGTGTTCACCTACGAGCAGATCAAGAAGCTGGGGGAGGACATCTGATGCCGGAACTCCGCCAGCAGCTCGAACACTGCCTCGCCGGGCGCGTCTGCTTCCTGGGACTTGGCAATCCGGACTATGGCGACGATGGCCTCGGAATCCGTCTCAGCGAGATGCTTTGCCACGCCGGCATGGCCAACGTTCTGACCGCCGGAACCACGCCCGAGCGCCACCTCGCCACTCTCGCGCGCCAGGGATTTGAGCACGTCGTGTTTCTCGACGCGGTTGAATTCGGCGGGGCGCCGGGCTCGGTGGTGTTTCTGGATGCGGGGGCGATTGCCGCCAGGTTCCCCCAGGTTTCGACCCACAAGATTTCGCTGGGCCTGCTGGCGCAATGGGCGGAGGCCAATGGAATGAAGGCGTGGCTGCTGGGAGTTGAACCGGAGTCGCTCAAGCCTTCACCGGAGGGGCAGCCGCTCACGGCCGCCATTCGGGTCACGCTGGAAGCTCTAAGCGCTTTGCTGCAAAGCCTGCAGTTGTCACCGGTGTTGCCGTCCGCAGCGCCGGCTTCCGCCCTGAAGCAGATCGTCGAGGAGCGCGCGTCATGACTCCCGAACAAGCGGTTTTCAATTCGATCCTCATCTGCGCCGTCGGAGCAATCGTCACTCTGCTTGTCTCGCGCAACCGCTCGCTGGCCGGGTGGCTCTCGTTGCTGGTTACGGCGGCCACGGCAGTCATGATCTTCTCCGCGGTTGCCAAGGTGCTGATGGCGGGACCGTCGCCGCACCCGGTCGCGGTCTGGGGGAGTTTGCGTCTCTATGTCGATGGTCTGACGGCGATGTTCCTCATGCTGGCGGCGCTGATCGCCGTGCCGGCGGCCTTGTACTCCATCTCGTACATGCGCCATTACGAGCAATATGGTGTAGCGCGGTATTACCCGAACTTCCTGCTCTTCGTGGCGGCGATCTATGGCTTGCTGAGCATTGCCGACATGATGTGGTTCTTCTTCATCTTCTGGCAACTGATGACGTTGCCAGGCTACGCGCTGATCCGCTTCGAGAACCGCAAGCCGGAATACATCCGCGCGGCCAACAAGTTCATGGTGATGATGCAGATCGCCTGCGTGGCGGTCATGGCGGGAACGGAATTGCTCGCTCCCTCGGGAGCGGCCAGCACGGGGATAGGCGGCTTGAAGTACGACTTCGACACGGTCAGCGCCAACCTGCCGGTGCTGCTTAGCGCCCATCCCGGCATCACGGCGCTGGCGTTCACGCTGTTCCTGGTGGGCTTCGGAATCAAGATGGGGATGTGGCCCTTCGGCCAGTTCTGGCTGCCGGATGCGCACCCCGCCGCGCCGTCGCCGGTCAGCGCCATGCTTTCCGGCGTGATGATCAAGACCGGCGTTTACGGCGTCATGCGCTACTTCCTGTGGCTGGTGCCAGCCGACGGCCAGGCTAATTACCCGCTGGCGCAGTGGGGATTCGTGATCGCCGCTCTCGGCACCATCACCCTGTTTACCGGCACCATGCAGGCGCTCAAGCAGGAGCAGAGCAAGCGGCTGCTGGCCTTCCATAGCATCGGGCAGATCGGCTACATCCTTTTGGGCACAGGCGCTTGTCTCGCCCTGCTGCCGCGAGGCGGCGCGCCGGCGACGCTGGCCACCATCGGCTTTCTCGGCGCCCTGTTTCACGTTCTGAATCACGGCGTGTTCAAGGCGCTGCTGTTTATGAATGCCGGCTCGATGCTGTTCGCCACCGGCACCCAGAACCTCAATCGCATGGGCGGCATGATGAAGTTCATGCCGCTGACGGCAATCACCGCCCTGGTGGCGTCGTTTTCCATTTCCGGCGTGCCGCTGTTCAACGGCTTCGTCAGCAAGTGGAGCATCTACGTGGCGACGGTTCAGGGCAGCCGGTCAGCCAGGTATTTGGCCTTCTGCGCCGTGATCGCCATTCTGTCCAGCGCCCTGACGCTGGCCTCGTTCATGAAGTTCTTCGGCGTGAGCTTCCTCTCGCGCACCAGCTCGCTGGTGGCCGAGCAGGCCGCCCGCAAGGGCCGGCTTGAAGTCAACTGGATGATGCAGGCGCCCCAGGTTCTGCTGGCGGCGCTGTGCGTGCTCATGGGGATTCTGCCGGCCATAATGTTCAAGCTGATGCAGCGCGCGCTGGAAGCCAGCCGGCAAGGCTTCGGCAGCGCCATGGCTGCCGCCGCGCCGATGACAGGCGGGTTGCTGTCCGGCATCCACGACATTTCTTCGGCGGCGGTGTTCGCGCCCTTGACGCTGGCCACTGTGCTGGGCCTGACGTTCGTGCTGGCGCTCGTGCTGGCGAAGCTGGGCGGAGCAAGCGAGCGCGCCGCTCCCCCGTGGCTGTGCGGCTATTATGCCCGCGAGGCCGATTGCCATCGCTATGTCGCTCATAATTTTTATGGCGAGATCAAACGTTATTTCCGCTGGGTTGGCGGTGCGCCGGCTCCGGAGCGGGCCGAAGAACCGGCCCTCCACCCCGATAGCCGCAAAGACGGCGTCTATCGGGGACCCCATGAAGGAGCGCTGAGATGATCGCACCTTACCGACTCAAAGATTTGCGCGACAAGTTCGGCGCCGCCATCCTCAGGGCCGATTGTCCCAGCGACCGCCGCATCTTTCTCTACGTCGAGCCCGCGCAGTTGCGGCCCATCTGCAGCCACATCTTTCGCGATCTCGACGCCCGTTACGTGATCAGCATCGGCGTCGATGACCGGCCTTTCTCCGGCGGCTTTCTGGTGGCGCACAATTTCGCCTTCGACCAGGACCACCTGCTGACCAGCGTGCTTGCCGGGTTGCCGGCGGACAATCCGCGAGTGGAGAGCATCTCGCCTGACGTTCCGGCGGCCAACTGGGCAGAGCGCGAAATGCGCGATTTGCTGGGAATCGAATGCGTGGGACATCCTTATCCAAAACGCCTGGTGCTGCCGGATGGCTGGCCCGAGGGCGTGCATCCCTTGCGCAAGGACTTCGCCTGGAACGAGGTTCCGGCAGGCTTCGACCCGGACCGCGAGTTCAAGTTCGAAGAGCCGCCCGCGGGCTGCATGGTCGTCCCCTTCGGGCCTTTTCACCCGACCCTCGATGAGCCGGCCCACTTCCGCCTCTACGTCGAGGGCGAGATGGTGCGCGGCTGCGAGTATCGCGGCTTCATGGTGCATCGCGGCATCGAGAAGCTGGCCGAAACCGTGCTCGGCTACAACGACATTCCCATGTTGGCCGAGCGCATCTGCGGCATCTGCGGCTGCGTGCACAGCGTGGCCTACGTGCAGGCGGTGGAAGCCGCCGCCGCCCTCAAGATCCCGCCGCGCGCCGAATACATCCGCACCATCATGCTGGAAATCGAGCGCCTGCACAGCCACCTGCTGTGGACCGGGCTGGCGTGTCACATCGTGGGCTTCGACACGCTGTTCATGCAGAGCTGGCGCATCCGCGAGCCCATCATGTGGATCGCCGAGAAGATCACCGGCAACCGCAAGACCTATTCGCTGTGCCTGGTCGGCGGGGTGCGCTACGACATCAACTACGACACGCGCAACGAACTGCGCCGCGTGCTCGACAACCTGGAAGCCGAGTGGACCGCCGTGGTCGCGGCCGTCAGCAAGGACAAGAACATCCAGAAGCGCACCCGCAACGTCGGCGTGGCCGATCCCACGCTGGTAAAGGAAGCCGGGCTGGTCGGCCCGGTGGCGCGGGCCGCCGGAGTCGCCATCGACTGCCGGCGCGACCACCCCTACGCCGCCTACGACCAGGTGGAGTTCGAAGTCATAACCGCCGGGGGCTGCGATGTGTGGTCGCGGGTGCTGGTGCGCGTGCAGGAGGTCTTTCAGTCCATTAACATCATCCGCCAGTGCCTGGACAAGATGCCTGACGGCCCTCTGGAGTTGAAGATTGAAGACGAACTGCCGGCAGGACGCATAGGGCTGTCGTCGGTCGAGGCGCCGCGCGGAGAAAGCCACCATTTCCTCATTACCGGGGAAAACAATCGTCCGCGGCGCTGGCGCGTGCGCGCCCCGACCTATCAGAACCTGCAGGGCATTCCCATGATGATCAAGGACCAGCAGATAGCGGACATGACCATCTCCCTGGGCAGCATCGACCCGTGTTTCTCCTGCACCGACCGGCTGGAGACCATCGACCTGCGCTCCGGGGCAGTCAAGGTGTGGTCGCAGAAAGAGCTGTTGGAGACGGTGCGGGCAACCAAGACGCGAGACTGAATATGAACCAAAGCGTGATGGCGGTGATCGGCGGAGTTTCGAACGTGGGCCTCGCCTTGCTGGCCGCCCCGTTCTTCCAGGGCGTGCTGCGCAAGATCACGGCGCGAATCCAGTCGCGGCAAGGCCCGCCGCTGCTGCAGCCCTATTTCGACCTGTTCAAGCTTCTCGGCAAGGAAGATATTGCCTCGGGCGAGGTGCCGGCGATGCAGAAGTTCGCGGCCTGCCTATCGCTCGCGGGCGTGCTGACCGTGAGCTGCCTTCTGCCCATGGGCTTTGCCGCTCCCATGAACGCCGCCGGAGACGCCATTCTGCTGATCTATCTGCTGACGCTGTGCGGCATCTGCACGCTACTGGCGGGCTTGGCGGCCGGCTCGACCTATTCGCTGGTCGGCATCAGCCGCGAAATGATGAGCATGATCGCCCTGGAGCCGTTGTTTGTCGTGGCCGTCATCGTGGGCGCGATGCACACGCAGTCCTTCCGCCTGGACGCCGTGCTGCACGGCTCGGTGTATGCCACCGGCGGCTTCCCCTGGTCGGGACTGATCATGTGCCTGGTGATCCTGCTGTCGTTCCAGGCGTTCGTGCAGCGCGTGCCCTTCGACATCTCCGAGGCGGAGACCGAACTGATGGAAGGCCCGCTGATGGAGTACTCCGGGCCGAAGCTGGCGCTGCTGAAGTACGCCTCCATGGTCAAGCTGGTGATCTATAGCGGGCTGTTCGTGGCGTTGTTCGATCCCTGGGGCTCGGGGCTGGCCTTCCCGCTGGGCTGGCTGATTTTCTGGTTGAAGGTCTTTGGCCTGGTGGTGCTGGTCACGGCGGTGGCCGCCACCCACGCGCGCTATCGCATAGACCAGGCCATCCGCTACTTTGCCGGGCTGCTGGCGGTGGCGCTGGTGGCCTTGGGACTGGCAACCTGCGGCTATTGAAGAACCGGTGTCCCCGGCAAACGTCGTTGTTATGTTTGCTGGGTGGGAGATGAGCTCATGTCTCTGTTGAGCAAGCTCGATGAAACTGTCATCTGCCTGCGGGCGGGCCGCGTGACGCTGCCCTATCCCGCCGAGCAGCAGCCGCTTCCTGAAAGGTTTCGCGGCCGGCCGGTTTTCGACGGCGCCAAGTGCATTGGCTGCGCCGGATGCGCCAACAACTGCACCTCGCGCGCCATCCTGGTGTTCGATCCCTGCCAGGAGCTGCGCATCCTGCAGTACGTGGGGCGGCGCTGCACCTACTGCGGGCGCTGCGCCGATGTCTGCCCGGAGAAAGCCATCTCCATCAGCCAGCAGTACGAGAACAGCACCGGCAGCATCGGAGACCTGGAGCAGCGCCTGGAGCTGTTCATGAGCACCTGCCAGCGTTGCGGACGCTGCTTTGAAGCGCCCAGCGCCATCGAGCAACTCAAGATGAAGGGCTACCGCTTCGACGACCTGGCCAGCGAGCGCTGGGTCTTCCGCTCGCGCGCTTACCTGGAGAGCGAGCGCGTGGTGGACGACATTCAGATTGAGCTGGATTAGGAAGGGCGAAAGGAATCTGCCGTGTTCAAGAACCTTTGCCAGAAGATGTTCGGCCGCTCGCTGTGGGTCTATCACGCCAACAGCGGCGGCTGCAACGGGTGCGACATCGAGGTATTGAACGTCCTCACGCCCTACTACGACGTCGAACGCTTCGGCATCAAGCTGGTGGGCAGTCCCCGCCACGCCGACGTGATGCTGTGCCAGGGCCCGGCCATGCGCTCCACCGCGGCAGCGCTCAAGCGCGCCTATGAAGCCATGCCGGCGCCCAAACTGGTCTTCGCCATCGGCTCCTGCGCCTGCGGCGGCGGCATCTGGTTCGACACCTACTCAGTGCTTGGGCCGGTCGAGAAGGTCGTCCCGGTGAACTTCTATATCCCGGGCTGCCCGCCGCGCCCGGAAGCCATTATCTACGGCGTGGCGCTGGCGCTCGGCCTGGTGCCGAAGAAAATAGTCGAGACGCGCCTGAAGCAACCGGAGATGCCGATTCCGCGCTACCACCCGCAGGACCTGCGCCGCGAAGGCGACCTCACGGTCTACGAGCACCTGGAAAAGGTCTAAGACATATCTGGTGGAAGCCCCCGCCTTTTAGGCGTGGGAAATCAGAGCACAAAAACGATGCGGATTTACAGCGGCTCCATGATAGCTGTCCCCCAAGATTGTCATAAGGAGCGACTCGGCGAGCAGCCGTGCGCGACGCGCCGGAGGCGCAATGTTCTCAGTTAGCCCCACGCTTCAGCGTGGGGAATACGAAACCATTTGACTGGAGTCCCATAGGGACGATGCCAACACAGCCTGAAGAACTTGAGCGTCGCCCCTACGGGGCTCAGAATTTTCACACAATGCCTTCCCAGCGCTGAAGCGCTGGGCTAAATTGCACCCCAGGAAACGCAAAAGCGGCGTTTCCTGGGGACCCCGCAGCATTGCCGCTACGCGGCGACGAGTGTTCCGGTTCCGGTTTCCTGTCACCCAAGCTTCCCATCTTTGGGTATACCTTCTTGGGAAACGCTTTAGCCGCTGTGTTCAGTTGTGTCGAGCGCAGCCGCTTACCGTTTCTGCTTGCTCGCCTTTTCTGGCGGATCGGTTGCCACCAAGAGCTGATCCTCGTTGCGCCACACGATCCCGGTCAGGTGTCCCCTACGGAAGACCTTTCCCGTGATCCGAATTTCGCGGTTCTTCAGCGCCCGCAAATTGCCGAAACGGCGCGCATCGGCTGGAGCGACCGCGACGGCAAAGCCGCAGTCGCGGTAATCGCGGCAGAAGTCGAGATAAGTCATGCCGCTTCTGGCCACGTGGATATCGACCACCTTCCCCGTGATGCACGCATTCTCGCCGGCCTTTTCGAGAGCGCGGGTAAACGGCACGCACTCTGGCGCGGAGGCGTCTATATCCCCGGCGGATACTGCCCGCGCCTCGCCGCCCGCGAAAGCCGAGAGCGAGAGGGCGAAGGCGAGCCACGCCATAGCTGCCGCGGCCTTCACTTGGTGGGTTCCATGCGCAGCACGTCGTTGAAGCGGTTGAAGTAGTTGAACAGGCCAATGACGGCGGCCAGCTCGATGATCTCTCCCTCGGAGTAATGGCTGCGCAGCTCGGCCCAAAAAGCGTCATCGACCGACTGCGGCCGCAGCGTCTCACGCTCGGCCAGCTCCAGGGCGGCTTTTTCGGCCGGCGTGAAATCGTTGCGTTGGCGAAAGCCCGCCAGGTTTTCGATCTGTTCCTTGGTCCATCCCAGCCGCTCTGCCAGAGCGGTGTGCGAGGCCAGTCAATAAACGCAATGGTTGACCTGCGAGGTGCGTACGATAACCAGTTCCTTAAGCTTGGGAGAGAGTGTTCCGCTCTCCATCACCGCCCGCAGGTGGGCGATCAGGCTGCGCAGGATTTCCGGTCGATGGGCGGCGGTGCGGAACATGTTGGGCACGTTCCCGCGCTCTTTTTGATAGTGGTCGTAAACCGATCGTGTCTGCTCGTCTACTTCCGAGCGTTCCAGGCGCCGAATGCGCATTAGTTGCAACCCTCCAAATCTGAGTCGATCCAGGCGAAAGAACCGGGTTCTTGACTCGATCCGTGCTTCCGGCCACAAGCCTCCAGCCTGCGCCGTGGGCGTGCTTGCCGGGGTGGCGGACGCGCTCTCATTCTGCCCCGCTCACGGGCAAACTGTCCAGCCGGACCAAGGCAGCGGAGGCCGCTACTATGTCCGTGACCGGCAAGAAACGTTCCCGTCCCGTATACATCTAGGCTCCAAGCCTGGATCTCCGGTGTTAAGGTCTAATGGTTCTTCGGTACTAAGCAAAAATACAATGCAGAGTTCCCCGTCCAGTACTGCGTCAAATGATTGTAGAGTAGCTTCATAGGTGCAACAGACTGCGTGCGGCGGCAATCAGAACCGCTGTAAGGAAAAAACTGCCAACGTACTCACTGGGGAAGTTCAGGTTGATGGAGTTTTATGAAGTTTTATAAAGTCATCTTGCTTGTTTGCCTGGCCGCCGGTGTGGCTGCCGCCCAGCCGTCGAGCCCGCAGGCGCCCAGCCCGCCTGGTTCTGCCGTTGGGACGCCCATCGCTCCCGACACGCAGGGCCGGCTGCTGCGCATTCTGACGCCCACGGCGGGTCAGCAACTCAAGGTGAACTACGTGGACGTGAATTATGAGCTGGTGAACCCGGGCGTAAGCGGTGGCGAGCCAAACTTCCTCCTGCAGCTCGACGCCCAAGAACCGGTCAGCACCAGGGACACAACCTATACCTTTACCGGAGTTACTCCCGGCCAGCACTCGGTCACCGTTCAGCTGGTGGATGCCAATGGCACTCCGGTGAATGGCGGTCGCGCCAGTGTCGTTTTCTTCGTCGCGTCTTCGCAGTCCTCTTCCCAACCTGCGCCTGGTCAATCCGGCGCGGCGGCCAGCGGCGATCAGCATGAGCTGGCGCCGGCGGCGAGCGCCCTGCCCTTGATTTCGGTAATCGGATTCGGGGCCCTGCTGGGCGGCCTGGCTTCTGCACTCCGCGTTCGCAAATAGAATCTCCTCCGCACAGCAGCATGCAGTTGGGATGAAAATTCGCAAGGCAGCTTTGCTTTTTCGCATCAAAGTAGAAGGTCAAATGCTAGTTGTCCCAGTGGGTGCGGGGGAAAAACAAACCGAAGCGGAGCCCTTCCCATGCTGCCTCTGAAGAATCTCAAAACCAAGATGCCGGCCGTCCTGATCGTCACCGGGTCGTTGCTTTTGGGTTACGTGGCTGTGCAATACGGAACGATGCTCCATCAGCAGAAGAGGCTCGAGCGGGAATGGGCAGCGCAGCAGGAAAGACCATCGCCGGGAACGGTCGAGGCTCGCAGCCATGCCAGCGACGACGGTCTTACCCGCTTGAGCATCCCCAGGCTGAATTTCTCCGCCGTGGTGGTGGAGGGAACCTCGCGCCGGCAATTGCTGCTTGGTCCCGGACATATGCCGAAGACGGCCGTTCCGGGCACGCCGGGCAATTCGGTCATCACCGGCCACCGGGACACTTTCTTCCGCCATATCATCGATCTCGACAAGGGAGATCGAATTCTGGTGCAGCGCAGCGGGAACAGCTATACCTATGAGGTCTCATATAAGAAGGTCGTGAAGCCAACCGATCTCTGGGTGACCCAGCCCAGCAGCGATGCCCGCCTGACGCTGCTCACCTGCTATCCCATCTACTACATCGGGCCCGCTCCCGAGCGGCTGGTGGTGGTGGCCAGGCTGGTGCAGCCCGCCGATGCCCCGGCAAAGATCGCCGCCAGCGCCGCTGTTCCCGTCAGCGCCAACGATCCCGCCCGGCATTCGCGCAAGCAGTAGTGCGATTCCAGAGTTGATGTTTCCGCCAGCACATCACAAACGCGCTGCGAGGGAGTTGCGGAGCGGCGGGCTAAACCGGCTGTGGCAGGCTGAGGCGGGGAAGGTTTCGGCAGGCGAGGCGAATCTCCTCCAGCCGTTCACGTTCGATGCTGACGAATTCAAGACCGTAGTGCGAGCCGGTCCGCCGGCGGACGCTCGCCCGGAGCGTCAGATCATGATGGCTGCCGGGCAGGCGGAAGCGTAAGCCGACCAGTTCTCCCAAAACCAGCTCTTCCGCCAACTCGATCCCCACTCCAAGCTCGCTGATGTCGGTGGAGGCGCCTTGGAATTCCTGCTGCAAGCTGAGACGCCGCGGAAGCACGGCCACCGGCATTTCGATCTGGTAGCGCGCGGCCAGCCGGGCCAGCGGCCAACGAATCTGGTTGCCGGGGCCGATCATCTCCTCCACCGCGATCAGCAGCTCGTGCCGCGATCCGGACTTCGGCACGAAGCCGTCGGCCTGGTTCAGCAACGGCGGCGGAATTCGTCCCGGGTTCCTGCTCAGCAGCATGATGCGGGTGCGGGGGGAGTTTTGGCGGACGAACGTCGTGATTTCTTCCAGGCCGCTTTGTCCGGCCGCAACATCGATCAGCAGCAGATCGAAGGCCGCCGCCTGCAACTCCTGCATGGCTTTTTGCACGTCGGCATGGCAGATGAACTCGTAGCCGGCGGTCTCAAGGTAGGAGCGGCGCAACGCTCGCTCCGCCTCATCGGCTTCGAGGTAAAGAATCCGCTTGCGGGTATGTCCTCCCACCTCAACGCATTGCAGCCCGATGTGCCCCGCCAGATCGGAGCCGGAATCGCCCACCCACAGCACCTGGAAACGCGCCCGCCGCCCGCCCTGCTGCACCGCCAGAATGGACCCCGGCGCGACCTCAGAACTGACGCCGATGAGGCGAATTCCCGCGCTTGAAATGTCGAGCGTTTGCGCCTGTTCCATGAAGGCCCGCCCGGCACGGTCGAACCCGAACACCAGGGTAGCGACCTGGAGGGGAAATCTCGGTTCTCGGCGGCTCGGAGCGACAGGCATTGTGCAACCCAAATGTACCATCGTTATTGCGGGTGCATATCTTTTTTCCGAGCCGGTGGTAACTAAGGAGTGACTGGGCCGATTGCCATTGCGAACTATTCCCGGCCACGCCCTTCTGGTACCCTGGGGAAAATCATGGCCCGCCTTTTGCTTGTAATTGTCGTTGGCCTTGCCTTGGCACTGCCATACGCGGGCAGCTTTCTGGTCCTCGACCAGCCAGCGCCCTCGGATGCGGGAGTCGTTCTTCAAGGCGATTGGGGAGATTTCCGCCTTAACCACGGCCTTGACCTGCTGAAGAGGGGAGTCGCCCGGGAGCTGTTTATCGATGCCGACAACAACATGCTCTTTTTTGGCAAGACGCCGGCGCAAAACGCCCAGGCTTACATCCAGACGCTGCCGCCTGATCTGGCTGCCCATGTCCACGTCTGTCCAATGGCCGCCAGATCAACGATAGCGGAGGCCGGAGATGTGGCGCGGTGTCTGGCTCCTCTGCGGCCCAACCGGGTGCTGGTCATAACCTCCGATTACCATACCCGCCGTGCGTTTTCCATCTTTCGCGCTGTCTTGCCCAGGTATGCCTGGTCGGTTGCCGCTGCGCGTGATCCCAGCGAGTTTCGCGAGGACTACTGGAAGGGACGCGAAACGATCAAAACAACCTTCATCGAATGGCAGAAGCTCCTCTTTTGGAACCTGGTGGAGCGGTGGGGAGTCCATCCGGTATCATGACGCAACTACAGGGATTAGGGATAGGGATTAGGGGATAGGGAGTAGCGAAAAGAGCATTCATTAAACATGGCCCGCCGGCGGGGGCGCCGGCGCTACGACAGCCTGAAGCGCGTCAGCTTGCGCCCAACAGACAAACTAACCCCTAGCCCCTAATCCCTGCTTTTACTCTGCCTTCGGCTTGATCGCCTTCGGCGTGCTCAGATAGCCGCTGACGGAGTCCTTGTCGACCTGGTAGACCACCATTTCATATAACGAATGGTCGCGCCCGGTGTAGAACTGCAAAGGCTCATTGGCGGTCTTGTCTTTCTTTTCGATGGTGCGGTCATCGGCGATGACGTTCACGGTAAAGGCGGAACGCTTGGGGTCGGCTTTCTTTAACTGCATGCTGACGGTCGAAACCGGCTGGCGCTTCCCCTTTTGCAGGGTGAACTCGAAGTAATTGCGGTCGCCTTTCTGCTTGAGGTAATCAAGTTCATCGCGGTTGCGGGCAATCAGGCCGCTCTGGATGCCGAGATCGCCGATTGCTTTTTCCAGTTTGGCCTTGGCGGCCTCCAGGTCGGTGCGGGTAGTGGCGATGTCCTGCTTGGCGCCTCCCAAGTCACTCTTGACGCCGGTAACCTCGCCGGTAACCTGCGAGACCTGCTGCTGGGTCTTTTTCTGCTCGGCTGTCAGTTGTTGCTGCTGCTGCCTGAGCTCGGCGGTGCGGTGGTCGATCTCCGCCTGCGTCATCCCGACTCTCGACCCAAGAGCCTGCACCGACTCCGTAACGGTTCTGTCGGTGGCGCGCAGCCTGTCCTGTAGCTGCTTATGAGAGGCTTCCAGGGTCTGCTGTTTTTGCTCCAGCCCCTGCACGCGGCCACGCATATCGATAAGCAGGTATAGCGAAATCAGTACGTAAGCGGCGGCAACAGCCAGCAGGATGTTGCGCACGGTGTTCGATGTGGCGGCCGGCGCGGGCGCCGGTCCTTCCTCAAGCAGCATCGCATAACTCCTTGTACTTTCAGATGCCTACGATTCTTCCAGCCGCAACTCACAGTGTCAATCGGAGAAATAACGGAAATCTGTCTGCCGAAAATTACAGGATTGACTTAGCTGGCAACTGAAAATGGGGTCAGTGCCGCGCGCGCTTGTACATTTCCCTGGCGATTTCCTCGCTCAGCCCGCAGCAGTAGAGATCGAAGTGCGTGCGCCCCGGCAGGTAAGTGAACTGCGCGTCCGACCCCAGCCGTTTCAGATCCTGCTCCAGCAACTGCACGGAAGACTCCAGGTGGAAGCTGTCGGCGGTGCCCACGAATATATGGATTTTGCCTTTGAGCTTCGGGCCAAGGGTATCCCAGTTGTCGCGCAGGATTCGCGCAATATCGTACTTCTCCCAGGCTGCGGCCACGGCCGGATCGATGGCGCCGGTGGCGCGGTCAAACAGTTGCATGGGCCTGCCGCCGGCCCCGCGCGGGCTGAAGACCCACTCGAAGGAGGCGAACTGCCCCCCGTACTGCCCTAGCGTCCGCTCCTGCCGCGCATAGTCGCGCAGCGACTCGACCTCTTTTCCGCCCATCCGCACCAGCATCCAGGGCTCGCCATCCGGCTTGAAGTAGAAATTGCTTCCCGGCTTGGCGCCGGCGATGTCAGGCCCGGTGAAGTTGCGGAAGTCGACCGGGTCGGGCGAAGTGGGCCAGGTTCCGCCGAAGAAATCCGGGTACGTGACCTGTAGCCACAGGCTGGACCAGCCTCCGGAAGAGTGCCCGGTGAGAAAACGCCCGCCGGGCTCGCCCTGCATGCGATAGCGAGACTCCAGGTGCGGAATCAGCTCCCGCACCAGGGCCTCTCCCCAAGGACCGTTGTTCACCGAGTCGGCGAACTCGTGGGCGCCCGTGGGCAGCGACATGTCGAGCAGGACATAGATCATCTCCGGCGAGCGCCCATCGGCCATCTGACGGATCGCCTCGCCACCGTAGCTGCGAAGGTCACGCAGGGTGGTGCCAAATCCCGGCATCAGGTAAACAGTGGGAAAGCGGCCGGGCTCCGGAGTCCGCGCCACGCCTGGCTCTTGCGCCTGCTGGGGCGGCGTGGCGTAGCTTGGCGGCAGCACCACCACGGCGTGCATCTCGATGGGACGGCCGTAGAACCGGGAGAGGCTGGGACTGGTGAAATCGATTTGCTCCATGCCCGCCGGCAGCTCTCCGGTCTTCTCCGGAGCCACGCGCAGGTCAAGCGTCACCCGCACCGTGGAAGTGGTTCGAGGTTTGAAGGACTTCAGCAAAACGGCATTCATTCTGAGGTTGCCGGGGGAAAAGAACCGGTGGGCCGCGCTGTGGTTCACGTCCAGCATTGCCATCACGTAGTAATCGCCGGGCGGGGCCAGCGAAAAAGAGGATGGGAAGACCGTCTCGTCGGAATCCACGCCGACAGCTTGTCCCGGCATGATGCCATCGACCTCACGCGCCGCAATCCAGGTTTCCTTCGCCTAGGTGCCGAATCCAGGTGAAAGAAAACCGCTGGCGGGCTGGCGCGGGCTGAGCAATATCAGCAGGCGCCCGGAGTACGGGCCGCCGCCCAGCTCGCGCGCGATGGTCACTACGAAGCGCGGACTGTGGGCGGCGGACTGTACGGCCTGGACATTGGCCGAAGACGCAAAGGCGCCCGGCAGGCTTGCCAGGCAGATGATCAGCAGCGCGCCGGCGGCGCGAATGCCCTTCTTCGTCTTTATCATCGCGAGCTATTTTAACGTTCAGCGGCAAGCGTGGTGTAGCCCCAGTTGCGGTCTTTCGATGTAGCGCCGCTTCTGCTGTAATTAGTGGGAAGCACACCAAGCTAAGCAGAAAGAGAGGCGGGCCGAACAGGCTGCCAAAAAACGCGCCGGAGGCTGGTATGCCGATCCGGCAGTAAACCTGTTTTTCGCAGCTTTCCCGGGCCCGCCCCGTTCGCAGTGTGCGTGATTTGGCAGTGACCGCGAATCAAACCTAGAGCTTGTTTCAAAAACATTCCTGAGGAATAAGGCGTGTTCCCTCAGGGGCTAAAGCCCGCATTTTTGTTGGCTCTGGACGGCGTGGCTCAAGGCACCCCAGCAAGTCAAATGCAAACTTGCTGGGGACCCCGCGAAGCCACGCCCCTTCAAAGCACTATTTTTGAAACAAGCTCTAAGAACCTGGCGGTGTACCGCGCCAGGCCCATGTTGGCGCGAGGCGCAGGGCGTTCTTATATACCGGCCCAGCGGGAGAATACTTTACTGTGAATCACCCAGAATGCCCCCAAAATTTTACCGAGTACTAATGGGCTGGGCCAGAACCGTGCAGGGCGGCGGATTGCACCTGCAGGCCGGGAGGGGACGGCTGCGCGGGCGGCATGGAAATCTGCTTCTCATAAAAG
>JBEKQR010000043.1:0-15797 GCA_049519515.1 Candidatus Korobacteraceae bacterium | reverse complement strand
AGTGGGTCCATCATCGCCGACATGCGGCCTGCGCAGCCGGTCTTCAACGTCAACATCAAGACGCAGAAGGTGGATTCCAACCGGCTCCTGTCGGCGGTTTCGAACCTCAAAGATACGCTCTACGGACTGTTAAACAGCGGCGCCCAGTTGTCGTTCGCCGCCGTTCCGGCCGGCTCCGATATTGCCAGCACGCTGAACGGACGCCTCAGCCTGAACCTCACCAATGGCAAGCTGACCAAGGTTGACATCCTGCAACAGATTTCACAGGTCGGTAAATTCCAGTCGCTTGGCCGGCCGGCGGCTAACTTCACCAACATCCAGCAACTGTCCGGCGACTTCAACATTCAGAACGGGGTGGCAACCACCCACAACCTGAAGGCGGTGATCGACGGCGGCTCGCTGGCCGCCAACGGCTCGGTGAACCTGCCGGCGCAGTCGCTTGATATGCGCGTGACCGCCGTCCTCAGCCGGGCGCAAAGCCAGGCAGCCGGCGGAACGCAGATCGGGGGCTTCATGCAGACGGTGCTCGCCAATCAGAATGGCGAGCTGGTCGTGCCCCTGATCGTGACCGGCACCTTCCAGAACATGCACTTCTCTCCCGACGTGCAGCAGATGGCACAGATGAAAGCCAAGAACCTGCTGCCCAGCTTCTCCAATCCCGGCCAGTTCAGTTCGGGGATTCTGGGAGCGCTGGGCGGAAAGGGCGGAGGCCAGGGCGGAATTGGCGGCATCCTGGGCGGCCTGACCGGCGGCCAGCAGCAACAACAGCAACAGCCCAACGCCGCCTCCCAACCGGCTCAGAAACAAAAGCAGCAAAACGGCCTCGGAGGCGCCTTGGGCGGACTGCTGGGAGGGAAGAAGAGCCGGCGAGAAGGATTTTCGATTTTTGATTGTTGATTTTTGATTGCAGATTGAGGATTGAAGATTTCAGATTGAAGATTGAGGATTGCAGATTGCAGATTGGCGCGTCTCTGCGAGTTATAGCGCTTCGATGTATTAGGGTTGTCATGCTGAGCGGCTCCAAAGGAGACGCGAAGCATCCCAAATGACTATCCCTCTCCGTGCTGTCCAGGATTACTTATAAGAAACCCTCAGCTCCGCTTTTGCGACAAGCAGCGCTGGGATGCTTCGCTTCACCACCCCGGCAAACGCAACAGCGGCGTCTGCCGGGGGCCCGGTTTCGCTCAGCATGACAGCTCTGAAACCATACGTCTACACGAAGACTGCTCTGCGCCCAACGGTTTTTTCTGTGCGCTTTGTTCAATCTGAAATCAAAAATCTGAAATCTTAAATGTCTTCCTCTGGTGGTTATCTTTTCCCGCTCACATGCCGTCGTAGTTCGGCCCGCCGCCGCCTTCAGGCGGGACCCAGGTGATGATCTCGTACGGGTCCATGATGTCGCAGGTTTTACAGTGGACGCAGTTTGACGGGTTCAGGTGGAGCTCCTTGCCGCCGGGGACGGTGGAGGAGTCGACCATCTCGTAGACGTTGGCCGGGCAGAAGAATTGGCAGGGGTTGCCGTACTCGCGCCGGCAGCGCGTATTGCAGATATCGGTATCGTGAATCACCAGGTGCGCGGGCTGATCTTCTTTGTGCTTGGTGCCCGAGTAGTAGAGATCGGTCAGCTTATCGAAGGTGAGCTTGCCGTCGCCCTTGGCCCAGCCGGTGATCTGCTCGGGCTGGTCCCAGCCGGCGGCGTGGGCCAGGGTGAGCAAGCGCGTGTGGCCGGCGTGGGCGCGATAGCGCTCGAAGAGTCCGCGCCCGCCGCTAATCTGCTGCAGCGCGGCGTGGGCCATGCCTTGCACCAGGCCACCCTCGAATCCCTGGTGGAAGTTGCGCACCGGGTACAGCTCCTGCTTGATCCAACTGGCGTCCACCTTTTGCTTGAAGCGGAGCAGTTGCGCGGCGGAAAAGTTGTTGGCCAGCAGTGCTTCGAAGGCGGTCTCGGCGGCCAGCATGCCGCTCTTGATGGCCAGGTGGATGCCCTTGAGACGCTGCGAGTTGAGGAAGCCGGCGGAGTCGCCGATGATCATCCAGCCATCGCCGGCCAGCGGCGGCATCGCCCACCAGCCGCCATAGGGCAGCGTCTTGGCGCCGTAGCGGATGATCTTTCCGCCCTCCAGCAGGCGGCGCACGAACGGATGTTGCTTGAACGATTGCAGCACGTGCTGCGGGTCGGTGCGCGGGTCGCGGTAGTCGAGGCCGGTGACGAAGCCGAGCGAGGCTACGTTCTCCTTGCCGCCGTAGATCCAGGCGCCGCCGTACTCGCGGGTGGTAAGCGGCCAGCCCATGGTGTAGATGACTTCGCCCGCGCCGAGGCGTCCGGGAGCGAGCTCCCAGAGCTCCTTTACACCGATGCCGTAGGTCATGGGATTGCGCTCGTGGTCGAGCCCCAGGCGCCCGATGAGTTGCTTGGTCAGCGAGCCTCGCGGGCCTTCGGCAAAGATAACGATCTTCGACTTCAGGTCGTAGCCGGGCTCGAAGTTCGATTTCGGCTGGTTCTGTTTGTCCAGACCCTTGTCGTCGGTGCGCACGCCTGTGAGCTTGCCGTCCTCCAGCAGCAGCTCGCTGGCGGCGAATCCGGCGAAAATGGTGATGCCGGTCTCCTCGACCTTGGAGCCAAGCCACTTGACGAAGCGGTTAAGCGAGATGACGTAGTTGCCGTGGTCGCGCAGCGGCGGAGGGGTGATCGGGGCCTTGAACTTCGACTTGCGGGTCATAAAATAAACCGATTCGCGGGTGACCTCCGACTCGATGGGAGCTTCGGTCTTCCAGCCGGGCAGCAGCTCGTCCATGGAGCGCGGATCGAGCAGCGCGCCGCTGAGCGTGTGCTGTCCCAGCTCGCGCGCCTTCTCCAGGACGTAGATGTTTTCCTTCGATATGGGCGCGTCAGGATGAGCGGCGTTGTGCGCGTCGATCAGTTGCGAGAGCTTAAGCGCGCAGGCCAGCCCGGCAGGGCCACCGCCAACGATGGTGACGTCCGCTTCCATCAGCGGGTGCTCGACGTTGGGAAGCGGCTTGCGAAAGATGATCATGGGCATTGATATGCTTGACAGGCGCTGACTGCACGATTATAGGCGATCTGTCTCAGCGAGGAAATCACCAAGGGGCCGCCTGTGCTTGCGTGAATTGCAACCAAGGCAGGCGGTCACAAGATTCTCAAAGCTGTTGTCGCCACGTTCAGCGACGGGCGTGATGTGGTCGAGTGTGGCAGTGAACTTGGTTAATTGTTTTTTGCAGTAGTGACACTTGTAGCCATCTCGCTCGTACACTTTTATTCGGTTTTCTCGAACGTTGTAGTAGTCAATGTCAGCGGCAGCGATTTCTGACTTTGGCTCCTCTGCCATTCGTTCCGACCTGAACTTTCTACATGCTGGTATCTCATCAGGGATCAGGACGCGATAGGGCGTACCGTCCCTGTTGGGTTCCCCTTCCTTACGAATTGCGCCAATTGTTTCAAGGGCCGTCATTGTGCTACCAATTGTCGCAAACGCCACCGCACCAGCACCGCTGTTTGCACGAAACGATTTGGCAACTCTCTTTTGAAGTTCCCTCAAGCTCACTCGAACAAGCTGATTGCCCGTCTGTCCGATGGAATGTCGGAAGAGGTACCAATAAAACGCCACTTCGTAAGGCGTCAAGAGGGGCTGAAGATCATCTACGATTTCTTGGATGATAAGTTGCAGTTCGACTGCAACAAAATCACAATTGCCGTCTTGATCGGAACCAGAATCCGACTGCGTTTCGATTTCGTTGAGGAGTTTCCGTATCTGATCGAGATGATCCTTCATCTAGGTCTGCACCTCAGTGCGATCTATCGCTAACCTGGAATTGTCAGCTACCCTTTCGCCTTCTTCACCTCGTCAATCAGTGGAGGTACGATGTCGAACAGATTCCCTACGACTCCAACATCGCTGACCTCGAAGATGGGCGCTTCGCTGTCCTTGTTAATGGCGATTATGTTGCGCGCGCCCTTCATGCCGACCAGGTGCTGAATGGCGCCGCTTATACCCAGCGCAAGATAGAGTTTGGGCGCCACTGTTTGGCCGGAGGAGCCGACCTGGCGGTCCATGGGCAGCCAGCCGGAGTCGCAGATGGGACGCGAAGCGGCAATCTCGCCGCCCAGGGCTTCGGCCAGTTTTTGCGCCAGTTCGAGGTTCTTTTGCTCCTTGATGCCGCGGCCCACGGCGACAATGATCTCCGCCTGCGAGAGATCGACCGCCTGCTTGGCCTCTTTGAAAGGCGGTTCCGGCTGCATGCGGATGACACCGTCGGCGATCTCGGCCGCGACGGTTTCCACCGGGGCCGGCGAGGAGCCATCTTCCGCCCGGTCGCCGCGGAAGGCGCCGGCCTGGAAGCTGGCCAGCCACGGCCCGGAACCGGCGAGCGCGACATCGGCGGAGAACTTGCCCTGGAACATCTGCCGCGTCAGCAGCAGCCTGCCGTTTTCGTACTTGAAGCCGATGCAGTCGGGAACCAGCGCCACTCCAAGGGCGGTGGCCAGCTTGGGCGCGAAGTCCCGCACCTGGTAGGTGTGCGGCATGAGCACGGCTTTGGGCTTGCGCTGGACGATGAACTGCTTGAGCGCGGCGGCATAACCGTCGGGCGTGTACTGGGCGAGCTTGGCGCTTTCCAGGGCGTAAACCTTGGCGAGCTTCTTGGCGGCCAACTCGCTCGCGACCGCGCCCACTTTGTCTCCAGCCACGGCGGCTTCCACCGTCCAGCCGGTTTGCGCGGCCATCTGCTGCGCGGCGGTGATCGTCTCCCAGGAGACGCGGTTCAGCTTGCCTTCACGCTGCTCGACAACAACCAGAATCGTATCCATTCTCTTTTCTTCCTTTAGCGCAAAACCGGAATCAGCCGGCGCGAGAGTGCATGCGGCGGCCGATGATGTTCAGCACCAGCCCAACTACGGCCAGAATAATGGCCGTGTAGATGATCCCTCTTCGCCCCAGCCGCGCGGCTGCCGGATGAAAGAAGGTGACCAGCAGGGCGAACCCCCAGCAGATCCAGCCAATGATGATAAGGCTGGTCGCCGTCTCCTTCTTCTGCTCGGGACCTTCTACGATGGACATGGTTCAGCTCCACCTCGCGAGTCCTTTCAGGACGAGCAGCGCCTGTCAGCCATTCGCGCTTCGGAGGTGCTGACCGTAACCGATCGCCATCACTCCAATGAACGCCATCACGCCGGCGTAGGCGATGAAAAAGTGTGTCCCCTCGCGAATGTCCTGAAAGACGTAGATTCCCACCAGCATGGCCATAGCCAGCAGCGTCCAGCCGACTGCCAGCGCAACCGAGCCGCGACGCTGGGCCTTGGTCTTGGCATCGTAAGTCCTGGAGTTCTCCATATTGCCTCTCCCCGTGAGTTTGGATGCCAAGGCAAATCCAGGGAGATTTAAGATTGAAGATTTCAGATTTCAGATTGGAAATTCGTATTGTTCGACTCTTAAATCCGTCTTCCAAATCTTCAATCTGCAATCTTCAATCTGAAATCAAAGCACTCTGATTTCCTCGCGCAGCTTGTTCACCAGCTTCTTTGCCACCTCCGCCGGCGGGCCGTCGAGAAATTCCGTGGTCTTGGTTTTGGCCGGCACGTAAAGCCGCTCCAGCTTCTGCAGGTTCTCGCCCAGGGCGGGGCTGATCTCGTCCCAGCTCACCTTGCGCAGCGGCTTGGTTTTGGCCTGCTTGATGCCGATCAGGGTGGCGTAGCGCAGCTTGTTGATGCCCGACTGAATGGTCAGCACCGCGGGCAGCGGCATGTCGATGAACTGGAAGAAGCCGCCCTCCAGCTCGCGTTTGAGGCGAATGCCGCCATCCTTCTTCTCGATTTGCATGATGATGGTGGCGTGCGGCCAGCCGAGCAGCTCGGCCAGTACCACTCCGGTCTGGGCGTAGCCGTAGTCGTCCGACTGCAGGCCGGTGAAGACAAGATCGAACTGCTCGTCCTTGATGGCGGCGGCCAGGGCCTTGGCGATATTGAGCGCGTCGAGCGTGAGGAAGCGGTCGTCTTCCAGATGAATGGCGCGGTTGGCGCCTTTGGCCAGCGCTTCGCGCAACACCTGCTGCGCCCGCGCCGGTCCGGCGCTGATGACCACCACTTCGCCGCCGTGCTTCTCGCGCTGGCGCAGCGCCTCTTCCAGCGCGTAGGCATCCGGCTCGTTCACTTCATAGGAGACATCTTCGCGAATCCAGGTGCCGCTCTCGTTGAGCTTGAGCGGCACGTCCTTCTGCGGGACCTGCTTCATGCAAACCAGAATTTTCACCTAGCCACCTCGTTCGCCGATGCGGCGCTTTCACTTCAGCCGCCGGCCAGAACCAACCGCTGGAGAGCGGCGCCAGGGCCCAAGCAAACGCCGCTGTCGCCTGTGAATGATTGAGATGAGTGTTTCCGGACAGAGCACCAAACTCAAAAGTATAACCGAAGCAGCGGAAGCTCGGAAAGGCAAGCCCCCTGTCGGTAGTGTCTCAGTTTGGGGAAATTATTCGCTGAGCTGACCCAGCAGTAAGCCTTCCAGATAATCGGCCATTACGGACACGTCAAGATGACCTTCATGCCAGGCGAGATCAGCAGCTTTCAAAGCGTCATAGTAGGGCTG
Organism: Candidatus Korobacteraceae bacterium; assembly: GCA_049519515.1. GTDB lineage: Bacteria > Acidobacteriota > Terriglobia > Terriglobales > Acidobacteriaceae > CAWBRT01. The sequence continues at coordinate 9,201 of JBEKQR010000043.1, read as the reverse complement.
GCGATTTTCGCGAATGCGTTCAGGAACTATCTTTCTCCCAGGAAGCAACGCTCCGTACTTCATGCAAATCAGGTAGTAGCAAGCTGCTCTAGCTGTTCTTCCGTTTCCTTCGACAAACGGATGTATCCAATTAAGTCTCCATAGAGCATAAGCCGCAAGTGCCGTTGGGTGGTCGCCTAAACCTTTTACCGTCCAGTTTTCATGGATGAAAGAGAAAAATAAGTCCATCAGATGAGGAACTTCTTCAAATCGAGGCGGAATGTGGCTTCCAACGTAAACCGGTTCTTCCCGGAATCGCCCGCCAAACTGCGCGATGTTGGCAACGGCGGCATAGTTCAAAGCCCACAATGTGTATTTATCGAATGCTTCGATGCTGCTGTCCAAGCCGATTTCAATGCAGTTGGAGAGCAGGTCGTACTGGCGCAAGAGATTCTTTTCTTGAATTCTCTTAAACAACTCCGGCTTGTCTTTTTCTCGGACAGACATGTGGAATGAGAAGCCCGGCCCGCAACGCAGCGGGCCGGAACGTTCTTATCACAATAGACGGATACGCTCAGAGGCCCGCCGCACACTGTCCTTCGTAATGTATTCTGCATCGGCTGGGGCATTGCCGAATGCAAAGCTGATCCTCTGTTCGCGCAATTCCTCGTCGGTCACCTGCCTCTGGCGAGCGATCTTTATGGCCTCTTGCAATTTAGGGTTGACCTTGATGTCTCCGAGAAATTGTTTTCTATCAGCCATTGCTTGTTGCCTCTTTCTCCCGTTGTTCGCCTGCCGTTCTGAATAGTTGGGCACCAATCATAACGCTTACCCACGCGATGTCAACAGCTTAACACGGCCTGCCTGTGGATTACTTGGATGCTGGATTCGAGTTGTGGCTGAATTTATTACGCAAGTAACTGCTAGCGCAAAGGGTTCCCCCTCGAATTGCCGCAACTGCTTTTATTCAGCCGGAGAATGCCGTGGCCATGAAGCGGCACAGGTGCCAGGCGTCGAGGTATTTATAGGGCAGCTCGCCCAGCGTGTAGTGGCCGCAGGGGAGGGCGCGGATGATGGCGTTCAGCTGGCGGCGGGCGAACTCGCCCACGATTTCGCGCGAGAACTCCGGCAGGAAGGTAAGGTCATAGGTGGTGTAAATGACCAGCGACTTCTTTGGCCAGCGGGCGAACTTGTCGAAGTATGCCATCGGACTTATCGACAGCAGCGCGCGCCGCAAGCCTGCCTGGTTCAGCTCCGGTTCGACGCTCTGGCGTACGTGCCGGGTCGACTGCCCCGTCCAGACCACGTCTCCGAAATAAGTGGAGGCGTGGTTGAAGGCGTTGATCTTCAGCCGCCGGTCGTGGGCGCTGGCAATGAAGGCGTAGCAGGAACCCAGGCTGGTGCCCATCACGCCCAGTTCGGTGTAGCCCTGGGTTTCCAGCCAGTCGAGGCAGGCCCGGATCTCGCAGATCGCCTGCCGCGCCGCGTCGATGGTGCGGCCCATGTTGGCCGAAACGGCGTAGTCGGCGCGCTCCAGCCCGGCCGGCATGCGCACGTCGTGGTATGGCATCGAGAGCCGCAGGGCGGCGATGCCCAGCAGGTTGAAGATGCGGCACAGCCCGTTGTGGCTGAGGGCATCGGCGTTCCACTGCGGCAGCACCACCACCGCGCGCCGTCCTCGGGCCGGAAACCAGCGCGCGTTGGCAACATTGTTCTCGGCGTAGGGAGTCGTAACCGGCGAAGTGAAACGCAGAAATTCTCCGCTAGCGCGCGCCGACGTCGACTCTACAGTCGCTTTCGCGCCGCTGCCGGCCGCACACATCCGGATGTGCAGCCGCTCCAGGTGGAAGTCGGTGGGCGTACGGTAGCTAAAAAATTCGTCGCTGTTGGCGACCAATTTTTCGTTCAGTTCGAAGAAAAACTGCCGCACATCACCGCCATTGGCCGGCGGCTGGACGCGCTCCACGCCGGCACCCACAGCAACGGCCGTCTTTGCCGTGGCTGGGGTGGTAGCGCCCGGCCAGCGGCCAATCCAATCCAGGCCCCAGTCAAACGGACGCACCACGCGATTGGTGTCGCGCGTGGTCAACCGATGCTCCCATCGGTAGATCCATTCCTGGTAGCGGCTGCGCATGAGACAGAATGTCCTCGAAACCCTAATGTAGCGCACCCGGCAGTCCGGCAGAATGCTTTTGCGGCGAACTGGGCCGGAGATCGGCTAAACGTAGCGCCAGGAGAGGTGAACCGAGAGAAGTTTCAGGTTGAAACGGGAGAAGACCCACATCTGCTAACTGCGGCAGATGTGGGGCACGGTGCGGTGGTGTCTCTTGACAAAGCCAACGCCGTCATAGACAGGATGACGCCGTTCGTGAAACGAGAAACGAGAAACGGGAAACGGGAAACGTGAAACAAAAACGGGAAACGTCACAGAGACGCGGTGCTTTGATATCGTAGAAGAATACGCTGCGCCCCTGCGGGGTGCCCGGTCCCGTTTCCCCTCGGTCCTATCTTCAATGCGGAGGCATAGTGCCATGCGGCGAAATCAGGCTCTTCCCATCCTGTGCGTGCTGGCCTGCCTGGCGATTTCCTGTACGCAGTCCAAGCCGAAAGAGGTTCGTCAATATCCGATAGAAGGCAAGGTCATTTCCGTCGATCCGGCGAAAAAAGAGATCACCCTGCAACACAAAGACATACCCGGTTACATGAAGGCCATGACCATGCCCTTTCGCGTGCAGGACGATTGGGTGCTCGGGGTGGCGCAACCGGGAGACGAACTGCGCGGGACGCTGGCGGTTGAGCCCGAGCGGGCATACATCCAGGGCGTCTCCATCAACAAGGCCGGAACGGCGGCGGCCGTCAGCTCCACCTCCACGCTGCGCATTCCCGCGAACGGCGAGCAAGTCCCCGATTTCCGCTTTCTCGATCAGAGCGGGAACCGCGTTCGCCTGCGCCAGTTCCGCGGCCGGCCCGTGCTGCTCACCTTCATTTACACGCGCTGCCCGCTGCCGGACTTTTGCATCCGCATGAGCGGCAACTTCGCCGAGGTGGCGCGGGAGCTCAAGCACAGCGACCCGGTCCTTTATGGCAAGCTGCAACTGCTCAGCATCAGCATCGATCCGGAATACGACCAGCCGGCGGTGCTGAAGCGCTACGGCAAGACCTACGCCGGCGACGTCGACCCCAACTTCGAGCACTGGAAATTTGTCTCCGGCACGCCGGAGGAAACCCGCCGGGCGGCCGAGTTTTTCGGCCTGACTTACGTCCGCGACAGCGGGCAGATCGTACACTCGCTGCGCACCGTGCTGCTGGCGGCTGACGGCAGCATCGCAGCCCAGTTCCCGGGCAACGAGTGGCGGCCCGCCGATGTAGAGTCCGCGTTGCAGAAGCTGGTGAAAACCGCCGCAATATCATCCCAGCATACGCAGCACCCTGTGGAATAATGTTGGTCTCTACACTCCGGCGGGTGCAGACTGCAGAGCCCGGCGGGCCTGGGGAGGGACTTGATGGAAGAGCGCGAGTTCTACGACGAGCGGCAGGAGACCAGGAAAGCGACGTTGACCTGTCCCCATTGCCGCCAGAGCGGCGAGTACGATCTCTCCTGGGTGGTTCGCCACAAGAAGCGCAATCTGCCGCCGCGCGCCGATGAGCGCGACCGGGCCAGGTTCGCCAAAGCCCGCTCTTACATGGTGCGGCGCGACGATCTGGTGGGCTGCAAGAACGTGCGTTGCCGCAAGCGCTTCGAGGTGGCTGGCGTGCAGTCAGTCGCGTTTCTCGATTAGCAAGTAGCACCCTTCGCCAAGGCGGGGTCCGCAAGTGGCGCGGCACAAATTGACCCACTACTTTCCGCCGCTGCTCCCATTCCTGCTCTGCATCGCCCGAAAACCTTTTCCGGCCGCATGAACTCCAACAATAGACACTTCACTAAAAGGCTTCACAAGGCCGGCAAAGAGGAGAACATGGCGGTTCTTTGGTGGATCATCGTAGGTTTGATCGCGGGGTGGGCCACGGGAAAGATCATGCGCGGCTCCGGATATGGCGTGCTGATGGACATCATCATCGGCATTATCGGCGCCATCGTAGGCGGCTGGATCATGCGCGGACTCGGTTTCGCCGGCCAGGGCGGAATGATATACACGATTCTGGTGGCAATCGGGGGCGCCATCGTGCTTACCCTGCTTTTCCGTCTCATTGTTGGGGGCGGGCGAAAAGGAGGGTCAGGCGACATCCGGCGCGCGGCGTGAGACTCACGACAGAGTTTCGCTAGGCTGGGAAAGGCGCCGGGCTCCGGCGCCTCTTGTCTCGGCGCGGTCTTACCTCAGCGTACGAACTCGGGGACCTTCGGGCTTTCGGCCCCGGCAAGACGCAGCAACGCATCTGCCGGGCGCTGGTTACTTGACACGATTCCTGCGACTCCGCCTTGCTTGGCCTTACATCTTTAGTTGCCGATCCTTTGCAGGTACACATTTTCAGGAGACAAGCGGACGGAATTCGCCGTCAAACAAGGTGTGTGACCTGCGTCCTTATTGGCAGGGGATGCGGGATTGATCGTAATGGGGTATCCATGGGACGCGAGTCTGAAGGCGAGCGTCGTAATCGCAGTGCCTGGGCTGACAATCGCAGCCGGGAGCGCGAGCAGGCGGCTCTGGCCGAACTCAGCCAGGCGGCATTGCAGGGGCGCGATCTGGCTTCACTGTTCCGTTCCGCCCTGGCCCTGCTGACCGAAAGCCTGCGCGTCCGTTTCTCCGATCTGCTGGAGCTAATGCCCGACGGGCGCACCTTTATTCTGCGCGCCGGAGTGGGATGGAAGCCCGGAGTGGTGGGTCAGGCAAGGGTGCTTGCCGAAGCGGATTCGCTTGCCGGCTTCGCCCTGTACACCAGGCCGCGCATTATAATCGACGACTGGCATCAGGACCTTCCCTTCAAACCCTCGCCATGGCTTGCCGATCACGGGGTGGTCAGCAGCATGAAGGTCGTCATTCCCGGCAGCGACCGCCCCTTCGGGTTGCTGGGCGTGCACAGCTCGCAACGGCGGGTCTTCACCCAGGAGGACATCAACTTTCTGCAGGCGATTGCCAACGTGGTGGCGGTGGCGGTGCAGCGAAGCCGCGATGAGCAGGCCATCCGCCGCAGCGAAGCTCATTTTCGCGGGCTGCTGGAGTCGGCTCCGGACGCCATCGCCATCGTCAACGCGCAAGGCGAAATCCAGCTCGTCAATAAAGAGGCGGAAAAGCTCTTCGGCTATTCGCGCGAGCAATTGCTCGGGCAGCGCATCGAAATGCTGGTTCCGGAGCGCTACCGGCAATACCACGGAGCCCACCGCGCCGACTACTTCGCCGAACCGCGGGTGCGGCCCATGGGTGTTGGCCTGGAGCTGTTTGGCAGGCGCCAGGACGGCTCGGAGTTCCCGGTCGAAATCAGTCTAAGTCCGATGCATACCCCCGAGGGCCTGCTGGTCACCGCGGCCATACGCGACGTCAGCGAGCGCCGCAAGGCGGAAGAACAGATCAAGAAGCTCAACCTGGAACTGGAAGAGGCGCTGCGCCGCTCCGAGCGGCTGGCCACCACCGGACGGCTCATGGCCAGCCTGGCGCACGAGATCAGCAACCCGCTGGATTCGCTTTCCAACCTGGTCTTCATGATGCGGCAGGAGGTCCCCGGCCAGCGGCAGAAGGAGCTGGTGGAGGCGATTGCGCAGGAGCTGGAACGGCTCAGTACCATCACGCGCCAGACGCTGGCCCCGCATCGGCAGTCGACGCTGCCCGTCGTGGTACGCGCCAGCGAGTTGCTGGATGCCGCCTGCCAGTCCTTCAGCCGCAAGCTGCAAGAGGGCGGGATTCAGGTTGCGCGGTCCTACAGGAGCGATGCCTCGGTGCGAGTCCGGACCGGCGAGTTGCGCCAGGTGCTGACCAACCTGATCTCGAACGCCATCGATGCCATGCCCGGCGGCGGCCATCTGTTTCTGGAAGTTGAAGGCAGCGGGGCCGACGTGCGCATCAAAGTCGGCGACACCGGACAGGGTATTCCCAAGGAGACGATTGCGCAGGTCTTTAAGCCATTTTTTACCACCAAGGGCGAGAAGGGACTGGGGGTCGGCCTCTGGGTCTCGCGCAGCATCGTGGAGAAGCTGGGCGGGACTATCGCTGTCGCCAGCTCCACCGACCCCGAAACCCATGGCGCCTGGTTCTCGGTGACGCTGCCCGCCGCGGCAACTTCCGCGGAGAAAATGGACGAGCGGCGAATGGCCAGCTAAGTAGCCGCCCTCGAATTAAGGAAACCACAAAACATAGAGTATCCCGTCGGCTGTTTTTAACATCCGTATCAACAGGTGTGTTTCCGACCGCCTGTTGCCGAAGGGTTCAGCTCTGAACACCCGGAGCAGGTGGCGGCGTCCGATCAGCCCAGTTATCGTGCCCCACATCTGCCGCAGTTAGCAGATGTGGGAATGACGTAGCGCAACTTGCATGTTCATGGGCCGGCCGGACCCAGGGTGCGACGGGAAACCGTTGCGCCTCCCGCGCTTGGAAAGGAAACGAGAACCGGCCTGCCCGCGCCTGTCAGATGGTTTGTGCCTCTGGCGGAGAGCAGGACTCCCGCCTCTTTTCCCAGCGCAAAAACAGTTTGCATCGGCTACGCTCTTCAGGCGCGCAAGGTTCCCGCGCCTAAAGGCGCGGGCTTCCACGGAAACTACGAACTGGCGGTCATTGTGACTGGCACAATTCTGAAGGACAAATACGGACGGCAGATCACGGACTTGCGGATTTCCGTCACCGACCGTTGCAATTACCGCTGCGTCTATTGCCGGACGGGCAACGAGGGGGCGCTGTTCTCCGAACTGCCGATGGAAGATTACCTGCGCGTGGCGCGCATCTTTGTCTCGCTCGGCGTCAGCAAGGTCCGGCTCACGGGCGGCGAACCGCTGCTGCGGCGCGACCTCACCACCCTGGTCAGCGAACTGGCCCGGCTGCGCACCGTCGACGGCGCACGGCTTGACTTGGCCATCACTACCAACGGGCATCTGCTGGCCAAGCTGGCCGGACCGCTGGCGGCGGCCGGCTTGAAGCGGGTGACGGTGAGCATGGACGCGGTTGACGCCGAGCGCTTCGCGCGCATTACCCGCGTGCCTAACGGCTACAAGAACGTGCTGGCCGGTATCCGCGCCGCACAGCAAGCGGGACTGGAGCCGGTGAAGATCAACTGCGTGCTGCTGCGCGGCTTTAACGACGACCAGATCACGGCCTTCGGCCGCTTCGCCCGCGAGCACCGGGTGGTGGTGCGCTTTATCGAGTTCATGCCGCTGGAAGAAGGACGCGTCTGGTCGCCCGAGATCGTGGTGCCGCTGCGGGAGATTCTGGAACGCATGGCCAGCTTCCGGCCGCTGCGCGAGATCGGCCACGGCGCCAGTGAAACCGCGCGGCGCTACGTTTTCGATGACGGCATAGGCGAGATCGGCATCATCGCGCCGGTTACGCTGCCCTTCTGCGGCCACTGCTCGCGCGTGCGCCTGACTTCGGACGGCAAGATTCGCACCTGCCTGTTTTCCGTTGTCGAACACGACCTCTGCGGCCTGATGCGCAGCGGCGCCAGCGACGAATGCTTGTCTGAGTTCATCGTCCGCGCGATTGAGCACAAGGAGCAGCGGCACCACATCGGCGAGCCGGGCTTCGTGCCGCCCTCGCGCACCATGGTGCATATCGGAGGGTGAAAAAAGCAGCAGTTTCGAGTTTCAAGTTTCACGACCCGCCGCGTGGGGCAGCCACATAAGAGTATTTTGCCCCTCCTCGCGTCTGGTGGCCCACATTTGCCTGCAGTTGGCAAATGTGGGGGGAAAGCGCTTTTCACCCACATTTATTCAGGGCTGCGCCCTAAATGTGGGCCACCGTGTTTTTTCTCCTCTGTGTTCCTCTGTATACCTCTGTGTCCTCTGCCCTGAAAATAGGAGTCGCTACACGTAAAATCAACGACTTATAGCCTTCCTATTTTCATGTTTTCTGGGTGGGATTTCATCCCATGTGCGACTGTGGTTATCTTTTCTCGAAACTTGAAACTGGAAACTTGAAACTAAATGTTGCAGCCGACCCGGCTCTTCGTGCATCATTAGAACTGGAAAATCCTTTGGCTTCAACATCCCCGCGGGTGGGGCGAGCAGTCGGCGCATGCGCATCCGCTGGAGCCACTGGAAGCTTTCAACATCCCCGTTCCATATTCGGAACTGAAGGCGAGAAAATTTGTGGCTACTGCTTTTTCAACAAACCAGACCTGTTCCCTGGAAAACTATCTGGTCTTGCCTGACCGCTCCATGGACGCGCGCATTGCCGCGGCCAAGCAAGCCCTGGGCGAGGAGTGCATCGTTCTCGGACACCACTACCAGCGCGACGAGGTGATCCGCTTCGCCGATTTTCAGGGCGACTCCTACAAGCTTTCGCAGCAGGCCGCCGAGGCCAAAGGCAAGTACATCGTCTTTTGTGGCGTTCACTTCATGGCGGAGAGCGCCGACATTCTGGCGCGCCGCGAGCAGACGGTCATTCTGCCCGACCTGAACGCCGGCTGCTCGATGGCGGACATGGCGGAAATCTCCCAGGTTGAAGACTGCTGGGAGCAACTGGTCTCGCTCGGCCTGGCGGCGGATGACGGCGGCGGGCTGACGCCCATTACCTACATCAATTCCGCGGCTGCCATCAAGGCATTTTGCGGCCAGCGGGGCGGCGCCGTCTGCACCTCGGCCAACGCCGGTTCGGCGTTGCGCTGGGGCTTTGCCCGCAACCCCAGGGTCCTTTTCCTTCCCGACCAGCACCTGGGCCGCAACAGCGGTTACGCCATGGGCATTCCGCTGAAGGAAATGGCGGTCTGGGACCCCTACATGCCTATGGGCGGGCAGACCGCCGACCGCCTGCGCGCGGCCAAGATCATCCTGTGGAAGGGGCATTGCTCGGTGCACCAGCGCTTTTTGCCTGAGCACGTGGACCGGGTGCGCGCCCAGCATCCGGGGATTCGCGTGATCGTCCATCCCGAGTGCCGCTGGGAAGTCTGCCAGAAGGCCGACGATACCGGTTCCACCGAGAAGCTGATCCGAATCGTCCGCGAGGCGCCGGCCGGGACCGAGTTCGCCATCGGAACCGAGATTCACCTGGTGAACCGGCTGGCCAGGCAGTATCCGCTCAAGCCGATCATCACCCTGGACGACTCCGGCTGCCTATGCACAACCATGTATCGCATCTCGCCGCA
>JBEKQR010000042.1:0-15804 GCA_049519515.1 Candidatus Korobacteraceae bacterium | reverse complement strand
GCAACGTCAGCGTGCTGGTGGCGATCGGAGTGGACGCCGAGGGATTCCGCGATGTTCTGGGCGTCAGCGAGGGGGCCAAAGAGGACAAGGAAAGCTGGACGGCGTTCCTGCGCGAGTTGAAACATGTTCGCTATCCACGGCCAACGAATGTCGTGGATAAAAGCGCCCTTTATAGCGAGTGAGCATTGTTCAAAGTCATCATGTGAGTGAGGAGACAATTTGGTGACGTCCCTCGGCCCGTACCGCGGGTCCAGGTAGTTGACCATGAACGTCGTGCAACGGAAGATCCTGCCGAATCGTCCCTCCTGTTTGGGTATCTCCAAAGTGTAGTGCCGGATGCGGTAGCCGTCGCCGGGTTCGGGCCAAGGCTGAAAGGACGCGACATTCGGATGCGGTTTGACATAAGAACCAGAGTTGCAACACAACTTCTCAATATCCAATGAGCGCGTAGTGAAAAGCCGGACGAAAGACCCTTCGCTTCGCACTGTCAAAATACTGTCTCCTGGTGGAACAAAAGTAATGGAATATCCGGATATCTTCTGGCTGTCCGTCCCGGAGCTGATCTCGACTGCTGTTTCCGCGCTCGGGATGAGGATGACATATTCATCAAGCTGTCCTTTGCGCTCGAAACAGCCGCCGCATTTTGCTTCCGTATAAGCAATAATGAAATTTTGGCCCCGCGCATACCACGTGCAGCCAGCTGGCCCACTCTCCTGGGGTGCCGTCTCGTAGAATTTTGCGTATTCTGCCCCGGCAAACTCTGTGGGAATCTTGTGGCTGGGGTTCACGGCAGCAAGCGTTGAACGTGGATCAGACTGGTCGTACACTAGCCCCTCCCTCTTAACCTACCGAACAGTGTATGATTCGCGTGCTTCCGTGATACCGGTCTTCGCAAAGTGCCAGTCAGGGCCTGGCGGCCGAGATCCCCCCGTCAACGATAAGCTCTGTTGCCGTGATGTAGCGTGCCTCGTCGGATGCCAGGAACAGGACGGCATTGGCGACGTCCCAGGCATCCCCCATTCGGCCCATCGGGATGCTGGCGTTACGTTTCGCGATTAGCGCGGCGGCATCACCTCCGACCTGTTTAAAAACCCGCGCTTCCACAAGCGGCGTGTGCACGGTTCCAACAACAACCGTGTTGCAGCGTATTCCCTTAGTCGCATAAGCCATGGCAGTCGCCTTGCCAAGTGCAATCAAGCCCGCCTTAGCGGCGCTGTATCCAACGTAACTACGGCCTCCAGGCAAGTAATGGCGCAAGCCGGCGATGGAAGCGATGTTCACTATTGCGCCTACAGTCTGCTTCTCCATAATGGGCAAGACGTACTTGCAGCCCAAGAACGCAGTCTTTAGGTTAAGGTCGATTTGCGTATCCCAAACCTCCTCGGCCATCGTGACTGGGTCGCCTGCCGCCGACGCACCGACATTGTTTACAAGGATGTCGATGCGCCCGAATTGCTCGATGCAGACATCGACCGCAGCCTTCACCTGGCTCGCCACCATCATGTCGCAATGATGAGTTACGCAGATTCCGCCTTCCTTCTCCACCAACTGGCGCGTGACGCAAGCCGCTTCGTCGTTTACGTCGACACCGAAAACCTTAGCCCCCTGGCGTGCGAGCAATACGGCCGTTGCCCTTCCGTTTCCCCAGCCGGGCCCCACTGAGCCTATGCCCGTTACGAATGCCACCCTGGCCGTCAAATCGTGCATTACTCCCCCTTATCCTCGGACACACCCCGCAATTCGTTGTGGAACGCCTCGGATCAATACTTTTGAATTGCCAGCACCAGCGCGGCTAGCGCTCCTAACAGCGCAGCCCCAACCACGAAGAACAGTCCACCGGAATAGCCGCCAGTCAGGCTGATGCAAAAGCCGATGACCGCAGGCGAAAGGGAGGATATACCCGTGCCGATGCCATTCATCGTCCCGTGGGTAAACGACATTGCTTTGGCTGGCACAAGACCCTGCATGAGCGCGAAAAAGGTCGGTATTCCAAGACCGGTCGCTCCCATACCGAGTGCGAGCAACACTCCAGATGCGATGTTGCTGTGCACACCCTCGCCGAAGTACACCCCCAAGGCGACGCCGAGCATGGCCGCTACACAGAAGGGAGCGGAGCGCCCGATACGATCGGCAGCCCAGCCGCTTACAATCTTAGCCATAAGCGCCAGAACAAAAGGCAGGGATGAGAGAAGCCCCATCTGCGTCCACGAGAACCCCCTGGCTGACTTCAGGTAGGAAGGCAGCCACATTAGTATTCCCCAGTAGCAGACGTTGTAGCAGATCCAGTACACCAGCAATACCCACACCCGATAATTCTTCACAACCAGCTTAGCGCTTGACCATATCGCGGCCATGCTTGGTCCCTGCGCAACGACGATCTCCTGAGCCATTCCCTCTTCAATGTGGCGCAACTCAAGCTCGTTTACGCCTTTGTGATGGCGGGGTGAGTCCGCGGTATGAAACCACACCAAATACAACGGGATTGCCCCAAGAACGGCACATATAAAGAAGCTTGCCCTCCAACTGAAAGAAGAAATAGTCCACGCGAAAAATGGCATTGCCATGGCGGGGGCAATTGACATACCCACGGACCACACTGCATTGGCCCGACCTCGCTCCTTCGGCGGAAACCACTGCTTAACGTATTTGCTTTGCATCGGGTGATACATGCCTTCACCGACGCCTAAAACAAAGCGGCTGCCAAGGATTGTGTTGAAGGAGCGGGCACAGCCCCCAACGACCATGGAAAGCAACCATATGAAAACCGCGGTAGCGGTTATTTTGCGTGGACCAAACACGTCTCCGAGGAAGCTCAATGTAAAATTGGAAATGCCGTAGGTAAGGAGAAACAAAGTCATCATCAGCCCGATCTGCACCGGGCGTCCTTTTATCCCCATATCGACGAGAAAGCCATCACTGGCCGCAAGAACGGAGACGTTTACGCGGTCTAGATAGGCAACCGTAGTCGTCACCAGCATAACCACGATGACCACTAACCGCTGCCGCGTTGGTTTTCCAGACGACACGGTGTCCGGCCGAACCATCATTTCCCTGGTAGATGACATATTCCATCTCCTCTGGCGCCGACGTGACAGCCACCTAAACTCTGCCCCCCGCGGCAGTCCATGCCGCGGAAAGACGCTTATCAAGCTTGAGCCTGATACTCGCGAATAACCATGGGGTCTGGATCCGCACCTATTCCGGGACTCGTTGGAACGCCAATCCTCGCCTGTTTTGGTTCAATGATCTGACCGAGAGGATTGATTGGAAGGTCACAGAAGTATCTTTCGATCGGGACTTCGTATGGCATTATCGAAGCAACATGAATGGACGCAAGAAATCCAGGTCCGAAGTAGGGGGAGTGCAGCGCTAGCAGGGGCGTACCACTTTGTACTCTGCGTGCGATTTTCATCATTTCTGTAATTCCGCCAATCTTGGTTATGCTCGGCTGAACCACGTCCAACACCTTGGCTTCGGCTGAATCGAGGATCGGGAACGAGGAGGTGGCGTTTTCACCCGCGGCCAGAGGAATATTGGTTTTGGACTTTACCACGCGCAGGTTTCGGTCAGTGTCGGGAGGCCATACTGGTTCTTCGAGCCATTTAAGTTTCAATTCTGCCAGTGGCTCCAAATAGCTAAGGGTCTCATCCAGGCTCCAGCCGCAGTTGACATCGATCATTAGACTAACGTTATTGCCCACCATCTGCCTGGCAACCGCCACTTGCTCCACCTTGTGGTCGTGTATTTTGATCGTGTCGTAGCCTTGCCCGAGCGCCCGGTGGCACGCAGATGCCAGCAGTTCAGGAGTGTCATACCTCATTAAGCTGGCATACACAGGCAGCGACTTGTGTTTGGCTCCACCCAGCAGGTCACACACTGGCCGCCCGGCCTTCTTGCCGGCTATGTCCCAAAGCGCCAAGTCCAGGCCGGAAACCGCAAACGCGAGGGGGCCGCCTCTGCCGGCAAACTGCAATCTACGACGAAGGTCTTCTATCAACGGCTTGAAATTGTCTTCTTCCTTACCGACTACATAAGGAGCGACAATCTTGTCGATCGCGCACTGTGTCACGGCAGCGCAGCTGAGAGAAAACGCTTCCCCCCAACCGACAGTGCCATCGGAGGTCTCCACCCTGACCAGAAGCATTGGCATATGAGTTCGCGTGCGCCCCATGAATTGCTGCTTCGGACCACCCATGTCGTACGGGAGCTGTAGCAGAGTCGAGGTAACCGATTTTATTGACATTTCAGTTTTCTCCAGGTGTTAGCCGAAAAACTAGTTGCCTCTCAACATGTACTTGCAACCGGGCCGCGAACAAACGCAACCTCGGGACTGCTTATGCTTGAACCTCATATTCTCCAATCACGTTCAGATCGGGTTCTATGCCGAGCCCCGGGCCGGTCGGAACACCGATTCGCCCTGCCTTGGGTTCGATCATCTCTCCGAGGGGGCTCGCCTGCAGCTCGCAGAAGTACTTTTCGATTGGGGCCTCATGCGCCAAAGTCGAGGCAATATGCAGCGTCGCGATGAAGCCGGGGCCGAAATAGGGCGAGTGCGGGACCAACTTCGGGCAACCGGTCCTTAGTTCAGCCGCGATCCGCGCCATCTCGGAAATGCCACCGATCTTGGTGACGCTGGGCTGAACCATGTCAACCGCTTGCGAGTCCGCAAGATCCAAAATAGCGTAGGACGACCCCATATTCTCGCCGCCCGCCAGTGGGATAGAAGTCTTCGATTTCACAACGCGCAGATTGCGCGGACTCTCAGGAGGCCACACAGGCTCTTCTAGCCACCTGAGCTTGAGTTCCTCAAGCCGCGGTATGTACCGCAAGGTTTGTTCCAGGTTCCAATCACAATTGACGTCAATCATCAGGTCGACCTGGTCTCCCAGAGCCTGTCTTGCAATCGCAGCCTGCTCAACCTTGTGGTCGTGTATCTTGACCGCCTTATAGCCCTTGGCCGCCGCCCGCCGGCAAGCCGACTGCAGCAGCTCCGGGGTGCGATACATCATCAAGCTTGCGTAGGCAGGCAGGGAGGTGCGTCTGGCTCCACCCAGCAAATCGCTTAATGGGCGGCCGGCTTTCTTGCCGGCTATATCCCAGAGGGCGATGTCCAGCCCAGACATGGCAAACACCATGGGGCCGCCTCTACCAAAAAATTGCAACTTATGGCGAAGCTCATCAAAGATTGGCTGGAAATTGTCTTCGTCTTTGCCGATCATGTACGGTCCGAAAATCTTGTCGATTGCACATTTCGTGACTGGGGAGGCGCCAAGGGAAAAAGCTTCGCCCCATCCGATAATTCCGTCAGAGGTTTCGACCCGAACCAAAAGCATCTGCATATGGGTTCGCGGACGCCCGAGGAACTCCTGTTTCGGACCGCCAATGTCATACGGAAGATGCAGCAGCGAGGATGTAACCGATTTGATAGGCATGAACTCCTCTCCGGCTATGTGATATCGCCTGGAGCATGAAGTTGCCCGGGCTTTGACTAAGTTTCATCGGCAATCGTGTTACTCAGAACGCCGATTCCTCTGACCTCGATCTCCACGCAGTCCCCAGGTACGAGATAGCGTGGGGGATCAAACCTGGCTCCCGCACCAGTCGGAGTGCCGGTCGCGATCACATCGCCCGGAACCAACTCAGTGAAAGTGGAGATGTAATTGAGCAACTCGGGAATGCTGAAGATCAAATTCGCGGTTGTGTCGTTTTGACGTATCTCGCCATTCACGCGCGTCTGGATCTGGATATCGTCCAAGCTGCGAAATTCATCTATGGTCACCATCCATGGGCCAAGCGCGCCTGATCTGTCGAAGTTCTTGCCTTGAGTTACATTGAATTTCCCGTGCCTGAGCCAGTCGCGAATCGTCCCTTCGTTCATGATCGTCAGTCCGGCGATGTGTTCCAGGGCGTGAGCAGCGGGAATTCGGCGACCTTTCTTTCCTATAACGACGGCGATCTCGCCTTCGTAATCCAATTGCTGCGACTCAGGCGGGCGGAGAATACGCTCACCGTGCGCCACCAACGAACCAGGGAAACGCGAAAACAGGCTGGGCCTCTTCGCTGGCTCAGAGCCGTCTCGATACTCGGCATTGCGCTTGGCATAATTGATCCCGACGCAAATGATCTTTTCAGGAAACGGAATTGTCCGCCTTAGTTTGACATCGCCCAGACGGTGATCAGACGCTGCTCCAGCAGCAATCTCCGCCGCCCGGGGCAATCCATTCCCGGCGAGTAGCTCACGCAAGGTTTGGAAGCGAGTATCAAGCCGGCGGCTCAGGTCCACGATGCCGTCTTCTTTCAACGCGCCATAACACTCTTTCCCTTCGGCTTGATAGGACAGCAGCTTCATTTCCCCACCCCCGCAACACTGAACAGTCCGGCGTTTTCCAGCACGCGGTCGAGCCGCTTCTCCAGCTCTGGCGTTGCCGGAGCCATGGGCAGACGGTGCTCGTTTCTTTCGATCAGGCCTATGCGCTTCATCATGTACTTGAGCGGAATGGGATTGGTGTCAAAGAAAATTGCCTTATTCAACTGGAAAAAGCGTTGGTGCAGCTCGCGTCCACGCGAGAGGTTGTTGCTCCACACCGCCTCGCATAGGTCGGCGAACGCTCGCGGATTCAGATTGCCGGCGGCATTCATCAGGCCTACCGCTCCGACAGTCATCATGGGGAAGCTCAGTTCCTCAAGTCCGACGAAGACGCGGAAATCCGGCCCGACTGCTTCCAGGCACTCGGATACGAAGCCGAGATCGGCAACAGCCTGCTTCATGCCTACGAAGGTCTTGGACCGGGAGGCAAGCTGCTCGATGGTGTCAAGCGTCACCTGAATCGCAGCCCGTCCGGGAATGTGGTAGACCATCCACGGCACGTCGTAATCTTTAGTGACATCGAGGTAGTACTCGATAATCCCACGCTGTGGCGGACGAATGTAATAGGGAGTGACGATCAGAAGCGCATCGGCGCCGGCCTTGACCGCATGCGAGGTAAGCTCCTTGGTGTCCGCTAGCGATTGCGAGCCGGTAGCCGCAACCACCGGAATGCGTCCTCTGATCTTACGGACCGCGAGCTCCACCAGCCGGTTGCGCTCATCCACAGTCAAAGTCGAGGGTTCGCCTGTGGTGCCGTTCACCAGCACTCCATGCGAGCCATTTTCCACATGGAATTCCAGTAGGCGCTCGTATGTCTTGTAGTCCACCTCACCGTTGCGAAATGGAGTAATGAGAGGCGGAATTGAACCTCTCAAGCGTGCCAGTTGATCATTCATAATTCCCCCAGTTCTGTTTTCCAACACCGGCCCAACCATTGCCGGTACTTATCGTTAATCCGCTGAAGCAAGCGTCGGACTATTGCCCGGCATTGCCGCAGGGAGAAGTAGACTTCACGGGCTGGCCATTCGTGTTCCTACAACCGCGCGCGACGACCATTCCCTTCATTTCGCCTCCTGCTCCATCGCAACCAAGCCATGTGTTTCTTGCGTCTCGCTTGTTTTCTTCGTCAGATCAAAACCAGCATCCGCAGACAAGAGGGACCGAGTTCTCAGCTCCTCTCTCACGAACTTTATGTCGCAGGAATTTTCCCACTTTGAGACTAAGATGGCTCCGAGCGCGTGACCAGGAACACAGATCAATGCCCTTCCAAGTGATAGAAAACGGTCAACCCCTATCAGCAAGGTTACGCCGGCAATGGGAACGTCCTGCACGATGGACAAGCCCGCAATAAGAGCCACGAAACCAGCGCCACTCACTCCGGCAAAGCCTTTCGTGCACAGCAGGAGGATTCCAAGCATCAACGCCATCCGTCCCCAGCTGAGATGGATATTGCAAGCCTGGGCGATGAAGATCGAAGCAAACGAGAGATAGATGGCGCTACCATCAAGGTTAAAGGAGTAAGCGGTGGGAATCACCATTCCAACGACTCCGCGATCACACCCGAGTTGGACACATTTCTTCATCAAACCCGGCATCGCTGGCTCATTGCCGGAAGCTCCGAAGGTGATCCACATCTCCTCGCGCAAATAGCGAATGATGTGCCAGATGCGAAGTCCGTAAATGCGGGCGATCAGGCCAAAGCCGACGAACACGAACAGGAAGCAGGCGACATAGAAGGCGAGTATCAGCTTTCCCAGAGGGATCAACGAATGCAACCCATACTTGCCGACGGTAAAGGCCATTGCCCCAAACGCGCAAAGCGGGGCGATCTTGAGGATCAGGAAGAATATCGCGAAGATAACCTTCGTGAATGACTCGATCAGTTGCAGCACCGGGCCCGCCGTGCTCCCAATCATGTTGAGCCCAAAGCCGGTGAGAAACGCAACCACCAGTACCGGCAAAATATCTCCCTGAGTCAGCGAGCCAATGTAGGTCGAAGGTATGAGGCTCAGGATGAAACCGTGAAAGGATGCGTGGGACGCCGTGCTCGAATATTGCGCGATAGCGGAGACATTTAGAGTGGCCGGATTAACGTTCATTCCCGTCCCAGGATGAAAGACAAGAATGGAAAGGAGGCCGAAACTCATGGCGATTGCCGTAAATACCTGGAAGAGGAGGATCGATTTAAGTAGTGTGCGCCCAATCTTGCCGGACGACCCGCGATTGCTGCAGATTCCGGAAACCATTGTGCAAAAGACAATCGTCCCCACCATCATCTTCAGCGACTTGATAAAAATGTCAGCCAGCAGTTGGCAGGGTACGGCATAAGCCGGCCAAAGATGGCCTACGAAGATTCCGAGCACCACCCCGACAATGATCTGAAAATACAAATTCTTATAGAGAGGCGCCCCCCGCATATAGCCTCCTCACAAGTCGGTAAGCCTATCGAGATCCAAAAATGCTACGCGCTATTCCGTTTCAAGTACTCCTGGTCAAACGCCAGCCCCAATCCGGGGCGGTCCGGCACGATCACTTCTCCTTTGTGCACTTCAGGGATCTGCTCGAACAATTTGAAGGTCCAAGGCATGTACTCGAGGATGAAGCCGTTGGAGACGGCCGCCATCACATGCACCAGGAACTCCGGGAAGCAGTGGTTCACGATTCGCACATTAAAGGCCTCGGCCATTCCCGCGACCTTCATCCATTGCGTGATCCCGCCTGCGCGCAGCGCATCAATAATCAGGATGTCGGCGGCGTGAGCTTCCAGCATGTGCCGGAAGGGCGCAATGCCCCAGACGTACTCGCCCCCGGCTATCGGCGTAATCAAGGTGCCCGCAATACGCGAGAGCCCTACATAGTCTTCGTGCGAGGTGAAGTCTTCGAACCAGAGGAAGTCAAGCTCTTCCAGCCGTCGGCCCAAAGTAATGGCCTGCTCGACCCGCCAGCGCTGGTTAGCATCCGCCATGAGCTGGACATCGGGTCCCACGGCCGCACGCACGATTCGCGCCCGTTCGAATTCCTTGGCCGGGGAATGCTCGCCGGGAAGCCCGAGTTGCATTTTGATTCGGGTGAAGCCCATCTTGGCCAGGCAGCTCGCGGCGCGGCTCACCTCGTCATTCGACAGACCCCGCTGAAGGGCACCGCTGGCGTAGGCCGGCAGGCGTTTGGGCTGTCCTCCAAGCAGTTTCCACAAGGGCTGGCCCAGCGCTTTGCCGCGAATGTCCCACAGGGCAATATCAATGGCCGAGAAGGCCAGCATGTAAATGCCCCCGGGGCCGGCGCCCCCGGCTGCCAGTCGCAGCTTGCTCAGGATCGTTTCCGGCACCATCGGATCTTCTCCGATGAAGAGCTCCCCCAGACCTTCGACCGCGCTCTTCAGCGACTTCGTCAGCGCCTTGGCAAAGAAGGTGAAGCTGACCGCGATTCCTTCGATGCCTTCATCCGTCTCAAGCTGAAGCGTAATGACCTGGCTCACGGGCGGTTGTCCCGGCAGTCCGGCAAGCGACACTTCATCGGGAAGGTTTACGATTTGCGTGTGAACCCGCGATATTTTCATTTCATTACCCGAGAACTCACCTTGCAGTTAGCAGAATGTGCAATGCAATCACCGGGTGGTCCGAATTGGCTCCGCGCCACCCTGGCGGAATAGACATGACCTCGCGTGAGGACACCGGCCGCTCCCCGTCCCGTCAGGCCTTTGCCGCCTCGGCGCGGAAACTCTCAGCTAAAGCGGAGCGTGTCCGTAGCTCCTCCTTCAAGAATTTGCGATCGCAGGATTTTTCCCAGATGCAGACCAGGATGGCCCCTAGTGCGTGGCCCGGAACACACATTAAAGCTCTTCCTAGAGAAAGGAAACGATCCACCCCAAGCAAGAGGGTTATACCGGCTATGGGCACGTCATGCACGATGGAGAGGCCCGCAATGAGGGCGACAAAGCCGGCGCCACTCACTCCGGCCACGCCCTTGGTGCACAGCAGCAGGATTCCCAGCATCAACAGCATTTGTCCCCAGCCCAGATGGATGTTGCAGGCCTGCGCGATGAAGATGGAAGCGAAAGCGAGATAGATGGCGGTACCGTCGGGGTTAAACGAGTAGGCTATCGGAATTAACATCCCCACCATGCCACGCTCGCAACCCAGCAGTTCGCACTTGCGCATCATTCCCGGCATCGCCGGCTCGTTGCTGAACCCTGAAACGGTGATCCACATCTCCTCCCGGAGGTAGCGGATCAACTTCCAGATGCTGAAGCCGTGTACACCCGCGATCACGCCGAAACCGACGGCGATGAAGAGGAAGCAAGCGACATAGAAGGCGAATATCAGCTTGCCGAGAGGGATCAGCGAGTGCAGGCCGTATTTGCCGACCGTAAACGCCATGGCTCCGAAGGCGCACAGCGGGGCGAGCTTAAGGATCAGGTTGAAGATCGCAAAAATCACTTTCGTCCCGGAAGCGATGAGCTTGACCAGCGGGTCCGCCGCACTTCCAATCATGTTTAAGCCGAAGCCGGTGAGAAATGCCACCACGATCACCGGCAGGATGTCTCCCTGGGTCAGTGCTCCGATATACGTCGGAGGTACGAGGCTCAGGATGAATCCGTGAAACGATAGATGGGACGCCGTGCTGGCGAACGGGGCGATAGCAGCGGCGCTCAGCGTCTTCGGGTCGACGTTCAGGCCGGTCCCGGGATGAAACACCAGAATACAAAGCAGGCCAAAGCTCATGGCGATGGCCGTGAAGAACTGGAAGAGAAGAATCGACTTGAGAAGCGCGCGCCCGATCTTCCCGGTGGAGCTGCGCATGCTGTTGATTCCCAAAGTGATCGTGCAGAAGACGACTGCGCCGACCATCATCTTCAGAGCCTTGATAAAGATGTCAGCGAACAGCTGAAAGGGCACGGCGTAGATCGGCCACAGATGGCCCACTGCTATTCCTAGCACGACCCCGACAATGACTTGGAAGGTCAGATTCTTAAAGGAAGACGCGCGCCCCATATACCCCTCCTTGCAAGCTGGATCATTCTCTCCAGGAGCACCGATTTGCAGATCTACTGGTCATGCCACCACGCCGCCCGAGAGGCATGCAAGATACCCTCGAACGAGAGAATAATGCCCCTGGAAGTCATGCGACGAAGCCACTTCCTCCCGAGTCGGAGTGCTTTGTGCCGCAGATCTTCCGACACGATCAAAGATTACCCGGTGATTGTTTTATCATTTGGGTTCTAACTAGCAGAACGCCATATATTTTTTTAGGTAACCGACGTTTACGTCTTTAGTCCCTTCTTGTCAAGCCAATTTTCATCCGGCCAATTTTCATCCGTCGTTAGCACGCGATATGTCCCATCTGATCAGCGTTGAGGTGTTCGCTTTAGCGGGCAGCGTGGATCAGGCACGATTGGCCCCGTTCCCTTGCCCGGAAGTCGCTGGGAAGTTGGCAGAGGAGGCGCAAGAAGCCCGACAGCGGGGTGATCAACAAACAGATCGCCCGGTGCTGGCGGCCGTGACTATCGACATCAGCGACTGCCACGCGCGGCCCTGGCGCGAACGCTGTGATGAAAACGGCTTCACCGGGCCGCTAGACCAGCCGCGCTGTCGGCCAAGCGAGAACACTTTCTTCGGAAACCTCCAGCAGGTGCTGGGGTCGCATCGGAAGCGGTATTTCGGCTTTGTCGCTTTTCGCCAGCGCGGCGATTACAGGAGGAAAGTATCTTGACAAAACCCGCCGCGAATGCTTCAGTGCTCCTTAGAAAAAACAACACTGTTCTGAACAGTAGAACAGGAAATAGAATGCGGGGTTGCTGAATTAGAATGCCCGTTCCTGGAGAAAACTTTGACTACTGAACCCGGGGAATAGCAGCCGGCGTTACTGCAGTTGATCGTGCGTTGGCCATTTTGGGCGCATTTGATAAAGACAGCCTTGCAGTGACGGGAGAGCTGGGATTTGGATACCAAGGAGACTAGGATGACAAACACAGCGGATGTAATTCTCACTGTACTCAAGTACAGGGGAATTGATCGGATATTCGGCGTTCCTGGTTCCGGCCCTACCGCCCAACTGATAGAAGCCGCTGTTCGTGCCGGTGTCGAGACTATCCTTGTCGGCTGTGAAAGCTCCGGGGCTTTTATCGCGTCAGTTTATGGAGAAATTAAGAGGGTGCCGGGAGTCTGCTTTTCTGTTCTCGCCCCAGGCGTCACCAATATGGCAACAGGGGTAGCGTATGCCTATCTGGAAAGGGCGCCCCTGCTGGCCATCACGGAGCGGATCGGAAATGCAGAGTACGAAAATACTTATACCCAGAGAATCGATCAACTCGCCTTCTACGCTCCCATCACGAAGGCGGGATACATCTTGAACTCGGCGACAGCTTACGAAACAACGGAAAAGGCGCTTCGATTAGCGATGGAAGGAAGACCTGGTCCAGTCCATCTCGACTTTCCAAAAGATGAGGCCGCCCGGGAATCCAAAATACGCGCCATGCTGCCAACCCGCCCGATCCGAATCTCGGATTTGGATATATCAGACATCGATGCTCTTGCACCTATCTGCGAGAGGGTTAATCAATCTCGTTTACCGGTAATAGTTGCCGGCATTGAGGCCAAACATTCCGGCGCCGGACGGGAAATAGAATCGTTGGCAGAAAGACTCGGATGCCCGATGATGGCGACCCTTAAGGGAAGAGGAGCGATTGATGAGGGTCATCCACTCTACGGCGGAGTTTTTCTGGGGTCGTGGAGTAAGGGAACCTTTGAAGACCAAATTATCGGAAGAAGCGACCTTTTGATCCTTGTGGGTGTGGACCCTATTGAACTTTTGCCCAGGAAATGGGATTTTGCCGGCTCTGTCGTCTATGTGGGAAGTAGCACAGATAAGGAGTGCCTGTATAGTGCTGACGCCGAACTGGTCGGGAATATTCGGGCCGCCCTTAACGGGATGCTGAACGGCAGATTGCAACCGAAAGAGTGGAGCAATGCGGATGTTGAGGAGTGCAGAGCGTTGATCCAGAAGTCGCTCTCGCAATCTCAGGACAGTCTTCCTCTACACCACATAGTAATGGCGACTCGCGAAATGCTCCCTTCAGATGGAATTCTCTGCGCTGATATCGGCGCGTTCAACTCGATGGTTCATTACCTCTGGAAGGTGAGGCGGCCTAATACCTATTTTGTTACTAAGGGGCTCAGCACCATGGGGTTTTCACTTCCTGCAGCCGTTGGCGCCCAACTGGCTATGCCTGAAAGGAAGGTTGTCTGTTTTATCGGTGACGGTTCTGTCTTAATGTGTCTATCTGATCTTTCCCTATGTTCCCGATTGAATCTTCCGATCACAGTCGTAGTTTTTTCAGACAGCGCCCTGGGTCTCATCAAGGTTAAACAACTTCAGAAGGGGATGACGCCGAGAGGAGTTGACTTGCAGAATCCAGATTTTCCGAAGTTGGCCGAAGCGTTTGGCGGTACGGGATACCGCGTGACAACCAAAGCCGAGTTTGATAAGGCGATGGCGGCCTCTCTTTCGAGCGATCGGTTCTGCTTGATCGAAGCGGTCTTGAAACCGGAAGCTTACGTGGACCTCATTAAGCGGACCCGCGGCTGATGGGCGGGAGAAGCCAAATGCTGTATTGATTGGCGCCGCCCCTTACCGGGGTAAGGACAGGAAGGAAGGCAGATGGCATGAGCACGGTTGCAAAACCTAAGATGAACAACGTGGTTCAGGCAATGGCAGAAATCCTGCGGGGGGCTGGGACGCCATATGTCTTCGGCTATCCGGGTGGCGAAATTGTCGAGTTCATGAATGCCGTCAAGGACGCGAACATTCCGTTCTTGTTGACTAAACACGAGAATACAGCCGCATTTGCCGCCGGGGTGACAGGTGAGATTATGGGCATTCCTGGCGTGTGCGTCGCGAGCATGGGTCCGGGTGCCGCGAATATGGCTGCAGGCATCGCCAACGCCTGGATGGATCGTGACCCGGTAATTGCCTTAACTGGGCAGGTCGCTGCTCCCCGCTACAACACAGCGACGCATCAGGTCATGGACTCGGTCGCATTTTACAAGCCTATTACCAAGTGGAGCGCGAGTGTCCACCCCGGCTCAGCGGCCTTAACCATGCACAAAGCGATCCGCCTCGCTATGAGTGAACGACCAGGGCCGGTCCATCTCGCTCTGTCTAGCGATCAGGCCAAGCTGGAAGCAGGGGGCAAGACACCGGCAAACAGGCGAGCTTTCATCTATTCAGGCATGGGCGAGCCTTGCAAGGAGGCAGCGAAAAAGGCCGCACAGATGATTGCCGGGGCTAAACGACCAAGCATCTTTGCCGGGTTGGGCGTTCTGCGCGCAAACGCATCAAAGTCACTGGTCCGTCTGGCGGAAAAACTCGGTGCCCCCGTGGTCGTAACCCCAAAGGCTAAGGGCGTCATTCCAGAAGATCACGCGCTGTTCGCTGGCGTGTTCGGGATGCTGGGCGACGGTCTTATCCTGCAACTTTGCAGCGGGGCCGATCTGATCATTGCCTGCGGGCTGGATGCCGTTGAGTACACCAAGCCATGGATATTCGAAGCGCCGGTCGTCCACATCGACGCGGTATCGAACACAGATGAATTCTATCCAGCGGACGTGGAACTGATTGGGCATCCTGACACAGCCATGGCGGCGCTCACCGAATTGCTATCGGCTCGCCAGACATGGACGGTCGATGAAATCGCATCGCATCGCCGCGACTTGCTGGCGCTGATCACCAGACCGGGTAACGGCATGGCATCGCACGAGGTGGTGGCCGCCGCAAGAAAGATCCTGCCGAGAGAAACCGTTGCGACCAGTGATGTCGGCAGTCATAAGAAACTTGTTGGGCAATTGTGGAAGACCTATACCCCCAAATCTTTTTTCATGTCGAATGGCCTGTCCAGCATGGGGTATGGCTTCCCGGCGGCCATTGCAGCCAAACTGGCGTGGCCCGAGAAACCGGTTGTGGCGTTCTTGGGCGATGGCGGATTCAGCATGTATATGGGCGAATTGGAAACGGCCCGGCGCTTGAACTTGCCGCTCATCATCGTTGTTCTGTGCGACCAGGCGCTGTCGCTGATCGCCATCAAACAGGAACAACTCGGCCTGCCGTATAACGGAGTGCACTTTGATAATCCGGATATTGCCAAGGTGGCCGACGCCTTTGGCGCCGAGGGCAGGGTTTGCACGAAGGTTGCCGAGGTCGAAGCCGCAATCAGCTCAGCGTACAAGAGCTGCAAGCTGACGGTTATTCAGGCGATGGTCGACTCCGGCCCGTACAGACTGTAACAAACGCTGCGCTCCATCGTGCTCTGAGGAGGGATACCCTTGAAAACAACAGTCGCGATTGTGGCTATGGGCGAAATGGGAGCCGCGGTCGGTCGAGCCCTGGTCGGAAGTGGAGCACGCGTGATCACCTCCCTCACCGGCCGCTCCCAGGCGATCGCC
>JBEKQR010000041.1:0-15947 GCA_049519515.1 Candidatus Korobacteraceae bacterium | reverse complement strand
GATGCCTGACAAGTCCTACTTCGAGATCGCCCTTTCACCGGGTGGGCACGTCTGCACGACGGAGGCGAAGAATAAGAAGGACGACGAAATTGGCGACGGATATGGGGGAGTAATGTTTGTAAGCGAGGATCTAACCATTGAGGTCAAATCTGGGGACAAACAATGGGTTGCAATCCGGTTTAAGAACGCCGGATGGTTCCACTTCACCTACAGGCTAGTTCTGGAAGATCCGGAGCATGCCCGTAAGACGATGACGCACGACAAGATACAGCAGCTTCCGCCGGATAAGCAGTTCATTCGCTCCATCCGTAGGACGCCTGTAGGCCAAGCGTCCACCTCCAATGATTGATCATGCTACTCGGTTTCCCTGATGGGCTGGCTGCCATCAACAGTCAGCCCTGTTTTCCTTGAACGCCTATTACGGGTCTCGTTGCTCCTGGCGCTTGCGCCCCGTCAAGCTTCGCTTGCCGGGGACCCCGCTTCGCGCCTCACGCCTTGAAGTCGCCTCAACTTACACCGGCACCGTCTTGATCTCTCGCGCCTCGTCCATAAGGTTCTGGAAGAGGACGGTGCTGAGGTAGCGCTCGCCGAAGCTGGGGATGATCACCACGATCAGCTTGCCCGCGTTTTCCGGGCGCCTGGCCACCTGGAGGGCGGCGTGAACGGCCGCGCCAGAGGAAATGCCTACGAACAGGCCTTCTTCGCGGGGAAGCCGCCGCGCCATCTCGATGGCCTCGTCGTTAGTGACCTGCACCACCTCGTCGATCATGCCCGTATTCAGAACCTCGGGAATGAATCCCGCTCCGATGCCTTGAATTTTGTGCGGGCCCGGCTTGCCGCCCGAGAGCACCGGACTGTCGGCCGGTTCGACCGCGATGGCTTTGAAGCCCGGTTTCTTCGGCTTGATGAATTCGCTCACCCCGGTCAGCGTGCCGCCGGTGCCGATGCCGGAGACGAGGATGTCAACCTGGCCATCGGTGTCGTCCCAGATCTCCGGGCCGGTGGTTTCGCGATGGATCTTGGGATTGGCCGGATTGGCAAACTGCTGCAGCATGAAGGCGTCCGGATTAGTTCGCACAATCTCCTCCGCCTTGGCGATGGCGCCTTTCATGCCGTTTGCGCCTGGGGTCAGCACCAGCTCGGCTCCGAAGACGCGCAAAAGAACCCGCCGTTCCAGGCTCATGGTGTCAGGCATGGTGATGATGAGCCGGTAGCCCTTTACCGCCGCCACAAACGCCAAGCCGATGCCCGTGTTGCCGCTGGTGGACTCAACCAGCACGGTCCTGCCGGGCGTGATCTTCCCCTGGCGCTCGGCCTCCTCGATCATGCTGACGCCGATACGGTCCTTGACGCTCGCCAGGGGATTATGACTTTCCAGCTTGGCGACCACCGTCGCGCCGGCTCCGGCGGTGACGCGGTTCAGACGAACCAGAGGGGTACGCCCGATCAACTCGGTGACGTTGTTTGCGATCTTCACTGAACTTGCTCCTGAAATGAAAGAGGGTGCTGCCAAATATGTGAGATGCTGCCTGGAACAACCGGGCAGCTAGAGGGTGCGGGGGCCGCTACAACAGAGGGATGCATGATGGGGGCCGAAGTCGTACACGGGAGTTCTCTTGCACGGCGGAGCTGGCGGCCGCGGTTCCATTGTAAATCGTAATTTCTGATCTGGGTCCATTGCCTGCTCTAATGCGCGATCAGCAGCACTCCAGCGGCCACGAACAGGGCGGCAAACCAGCGCCGGCGGTCGACGTTTTCCTTGAGGAAGATGCGCGCCGCCACCGCGTTGGTAACAAATGTCAGGGAAGCCGCGGCGGGAGCGACCAGGCTTACATCCGCCCAGGAGAGTCCGACCAGCAGGCTGAAAAACGCCAAGGACATGAACCCCAAGGCCAGCAGAAAGCGCCCGCTGCTCAATACCCTGGCAGCGACCGTGAGAATGCCCTTTTCCCGGCGCAAGGCCCCCAGGTCGCCGATGTGACGCATCGCCCTGGCCAGCAGAACATCGCCCGCCGTCGAGGCGCTGACCACCATGGCGATCGCCGACCATGTATAGAGTGTCTTCACTTGCGCATCTCTGCCAGCCCCGGCTTCGCCACCGGGCCAGGTTGGTGGGCCTTCATCTCGGGACGCGGCGCATGTTCGGTATAGGAAGGCCCGCCCGCTACGAAGCCGACTCCGGCCACGATCAGCATGATGCCGATCCAGCGCTGAACACTGATTTGCTCCTGCAGCAAGGTGCGCGCCAGAAGGGCCATTACGACGTAGCCAAAGGCGGTAGCCGGCAGCACGTAGGTCAGATCGGCCCAGGAGAGCGCCGTCAGGTAAGCGGCGAAAAAGACGAGAAGAAAGCAGATACCCAGCAGAACCCAGGGATTCATAAGGGCAAGGAAAAGCCCGCCAACATGGCTGAGGTGGATTTCACCCGCCTGCTTCATGCCGTGAGACAACATGACATCGCCAATGGCGGCGAACAGCACGACACAGAGCAACACCATATACTTACGGGAATTCAAGGCCGTCCTCTCGACTTGATGCCGTTTCTTACATTGTAGCCGAAACCGCCCCGCCCGCATTCCAAGCAGAACGCCAAAAGACCACGGTCTGTTGGGGATCTCACCTGCCGGGAATCCCGCTCACGCTTCGGCGGCTTTGGCCGGAGTTGCCGGCTGCTGTTGCGGTTGCTGCGCTTGGGTGTCGGAGGCCGCCGGTTGGTTACGCGCGTCCTTGATCGCCTGGTAGCGGGCGGAGCGGATGCGGAGGAAGTCTCGGGCCTCTTTGTACAGCCGCCGCCGCTCCTTGCCGTTCCAAAGCGCCTTGAAGACGATCGGGAACCACACCTTCGGGCGGAAGTAGTACTCGTCGTAGAAACGGTGGACCGCCTCCAGGACTTCATCGGCGGAAAGCCCCGGGTAGGCAATGTGGGCCAATTGATGCCCGCCGGCATCGACCATCTGCTGCTGGTTGGTAATGAAGCCGTTCTTCTGCGCGTACTCGTAAAGCTCGGTGCCCGGATACGCGTGCGCCACCGAGACCTGAATCGTGTCCAGGTTCAGTTCCTTGGCGAATTTGACGGTAGTGCGGATAGTCTGCTTGCTTTCACCCGGCAGTCCGAGGATGAAATCCCCGTGGACGGCCAGCCCCAGATTCTTGCAATCCCTGGTGAACTGGCGCGCCCGCTCCACGGTGGCGCCTTTCTTGATGTTCTTCAGAATCTGCGGGTCGCCGGATTCGTAGCCGACGATCAGCAGGCGGCAACCGGCGTCTTTCATGGCCCGCAAAGTTTCAAAGTCGGTGGTCACGCGCGAGGTGCAGGACCAGGTCATCCCCAGCGGCTTCAGCTTCGCGCAAAGCTCGATGGTGCGCGCCTTCTGGATATTGAAGGTGTCGTCGTCGAAGAAAAATTCCTTGACCTCCGGCCAATACTGCCTGGCCTGCGCCATTTCGGCGGCGATCTTCTCGGAGGAGCGCTTGCGCCAGGGATGCCCGCTCAGGGTTTGCGGCCACAGGCAGAAGGTGCACTGCGCCGGACATCCGCGGGTGGTGTAAAGCGAGACAAAGGGTTGGAGCAGGAACGGAACGTTGTAGCGGGTCACGTCCAGGTCGCGCTTGTAGACATCGGTGACATTCGGCAGCACGTCCAGGTCTGCCAGCGCCGGACGGTCGGGATTATGAATCACGGTTCCGTTCTGGCGGTACGAGACCCCGAGTATCTCCTCCACCGGCTTGCCATTGGCAAACTCGACGGTGGCAAAATCAAACTCCCGCCGCACCACGAAATCGATGGCTGGGCCGAGGCGCAGCGACTCCTCCGGCAGCGTGCTCACGTGCGGGCCGACGAAGGCAATCGTCAGATTCGGGTTGGCCTGCTTCATCGCCGCCGCCAGCTTGCAATCTCCGGGGAAACCCGGCGTCGAGGTGAACAACACCAGGAATTCGTATTGCTTGCCGATGTTGACGGTCTCCTCGGCGCTGATGTGATGCGGCGCGGCATCCAGCAGGCGGGAACCTTCCAGCATTCCGGCCGGATACGCCAGCCATACCGGGTACCAGTAGGACTCGATCTCGCGGGTGGCGGGCCAGCGTGAGCCAGCACCCCCGTCAAAATTCTCAAACGAGGGAGGGTTCAGGAATAGCGTCTTCAGTGACATAGCATCTTTCGCTACATAGTACCATCCGCCGCTTCGTCAGACCATTGCATAGAAGCGGAAGGCGTCGAATCAGCGGCGGACGGCTCATTCCATGGCTTGAGTGGGGTAGCCTCAGCCCGGCAAACACCCCGGCAAGGGCAGGAACGGGTGCTGCGGGCCTGTCCTGGGGCTCTGTTATATTCTTGGGTTAAGGTCTCTACGCAATGATCAGCGGTGAAACATGGGGAGTGGCCATCGACGCCTTGCGTGCCAACAAGGTCAAGGCAGCCTTGACGATGCTCGGCGTCGTCATCGGCAGCGCCTGTATTGTCCTGGTCGTAACCGTTGCCCTCATCGGCAAGAATTACGTTCTTGCCCAGATCGAAGGTGTAGGTTCCAACCTGATCTATGCCTACTACATGGGCGGCCAGGTCGCGCGCACCATTGCCGACGAAATCAGCCCTGCCGACCTGTACGCCGTGCGGGAGCTGCCCCACGTTGTCGAGGCCGCCGGGACCGCCGACATTACCAGTTTTAGCGTAGTCGTCAGAGGCAAAGCGCGGCCAATTTCCCTCATTGGGATCACCGAAGGGTTTCAGAGAATCCGCAACCTTCTCATTTTGAAGGGGCGATTCTTCGACGACTTGGACCTGCGGGCGGGCTCCAAGGCTTGTCTGATCAGCGAGGAGCTGGCCAGGCTGTTCCGTGAAAACATGGTCGGCAAAGCGGTTCGCGTAGGCGAGCTCCAGTTCACTGTGATCGGGGTCTTCCGCGAACGCGTGGCCACCTTTGGGCAATCTGAAATTACGTCGGAATCGGTGCTGATTCCGTTCCAGTTGATCAAGACCTACCAGGGAGAGAGCTATCTCCGCACGCTTTACGCGCAAGCCGATTCTACGCGTAATGTCCCCCTGGTGACCGAAGAGGTGAGTGTCTTGCTGCACTCCAGGCACCATCCGGGCGCGGCCTATACGGTGCAGAACCTTTCTTCAATTCTGGAAACGGCGCGTCAGATTTCCACGGCGCTGACCATGGTGCTCCTGATGGTCGGCTCCATCGCCCTGGTTATCAGCGGCGTGGGTATCATGAACATCATGCTGGTCACGGTCACCGAGCGCACCAAGGAAATAGGGCTGCGCAAGGCGGTGGGCGCGCGGCGCAGCGAAATTCTCTACCAGTTCTTGATTGAAGCCTTCCTCATCAGCGGCATCGGCGCGCTTATCGGCATTTTCCTGGCCATCGGCGTCAAGATCGTTCTCGAACCGCTGCTGCCCGTCGAGTACAACATACACATCCCGATCTCGGTGGCATCCCTCATCATTTCCTTTACCGTGTCCTGCGCCATTGGGGTGCTGTTTGGGTATCTGCCCGCCAACAAGGCGTCGCGCCTGCAGCCGACCGAAGCGCTGCACTTTGAATAGGAAGAGGTTTCAAGGTTTCAAGGTTTAGCGGGCAGTGCCCAGGCGTCCAGCTCGCCGGTTTGCCGCATCAACTCCAGGCCGGCCCGCGACAGCGCCAGTTGAGAATCCAGATAGCTGGAGTAACGATTGCTGGCGTCGAGCTGCGCGTTTTCACGATCGCGCACATTGGCTTCTCCGGTTGCCAGCCTGGCGCTAACGGACTCAATCCCGGCTTGCGCCACCTCGTATTCCAGCCTGGCCACATCGGTCGCGGCCGCCAGCCGGCGCAGGCTCCGCTGCGTCTTCAAAGTGTTCTCCTCCACCTGGCTGCGCAGCAACGCGGCTTCCTTGCGCACCCTCAGCAGCTCAGCCATGGCGGCGTTGGCCCTGGCATGCTGCGCGAAGTCGCTGATCGGAAAGCGTATGGAGATCCCCACCGCAAGGCTATTAGGCGTGAAGGCTCTAAAGTACTGCTGGTAATTATTGATGGTGTTGCTCAAGCGCTGGTACTGGGTGGCAAAATCGATTGACGGGTAGAGAGCACGGTTCTCGGCGCGGGCCCGCCACTGCGCCGTCACCACCTTCTGTTCCGCCAGCCGCACCGCCGGATTGTTTTGTGCCGCCTGGGCAGCGAGGTTCTCTTCCTGCTGAATCGCGGGGGTGGAAGGAATGGAATCGCTGGCCGTCTCGATGCTCTCCTGCGGCAAGCCGGTGAGCGCCGAGAGATGTTGCCGCGCGACGTCGGCGGCGGATTGCACATCGGCGATTCGCATGTTGACGCGGGCAACGTTCAATTGTGATTTTTTCAGGTCCAGTTGGCTGTCGAGTCCCTCCTTCAGCCGCTGGCGGGTGATGAACTCGGCGCGATTGGCTGTTTGCGCCGACTCCGTCAACACCTTAAGTTGGCGCATGGCGTTGTCGAGTTCCATATATGTGGCCGCGGCGTCCAGGATCACCGCGCTGCGCTTGTCGGCCACGTCAAGGCCGGCGGACTTCCATTCGTTCTTGGCGGCCCGGACCAGGTCTTGCTGCGCGAAATTCAGCAAGGCCTGCTGGGACGAGATGCTGAAAATCGAAGGCGCGCTCCCCGCAAGGGTGGGGGGAATACCATAGGTGTAGCCAAGCCCGGATCCGAAAACGATGGTTGGGAAATAAGCGGCGCGGGCCTGCTGGTAAACCTCGCGCGCTTTCTGCTGGTTGGCGGCCGAGATGGCGAGCACGCCGCCGCGCTGCAACGCCAACTCGATGACCCGGTGAAACGGAATCGGCTCGGCAGCGCAGGGCGCGGCCAAGGCCGACAATCCCACTGCCGTTACCACCCCCCACAAGAACTTCTTCAGACGCCAACCCTTCATCATCTCGCTTCTCTCCCTCTCGCCGCAGAACCGGGAAGGCGGATAAAACCCAAGCATGCACCGCGCTTTCAGAAAAAACCGGAAATCCGAGTATAGCAACTCGGGACACCGCCTCCTCATTGTGAAGTGACAGTGGGGCTCCATAGCCGCCCTGTTTCTGGGCGCAGATGTGGGGCTTTTGCAGATTAATGGGCAAGTTCAGGGCGGAACCCTGGGAGCCGGAGATCATGCGCCCAGGCGGCGCAGCGCATCTCGGGCCGGGCGATAATTGCTGGCCAGGGCGAGCGCGGAGTGGTACTCCTGTATCGCGGCCTTCCGGTCGCCCATTTTTTCCAGCGCCTGCCCGAGCAGGTAATGAGCCCGGAACGGGGTGTCGTACTCGTCCGTGCTGTTGCCGTCCAGGTAAGTGCGCAGGGCTTCGCAGGCCTGCGGCAACATTCGTCCGTTTTGGACCAGCAACCCTCCGGCATCAAACAGGTTCTCGGCAGATTTCTTGGGCGACTTCAAGGCGTTGCTGACGGCCTGGTCGAATTCCGGCCAGCGTTTGCTGTTGCGGTAAACGAGCGCCAGATCAAGCCACTGGCCGGCGGCGCCGCCGCTATTGGCCACCGCCTCCTTGTACTGGCGCTCGGCTTCCGCCCAGTCTTTCCGTTTGGAGGCGATCATGGCCCGGATCAGACTGGCGCCCACCGGGTCGGTGGCCTGGGCGTTATCCGCCAGTTGCACAGCCTTGTACTCGCCTCCCCCGACGACGGAGGGCGCGAGCACGTAGAACTCGGCCAGGTCGCGGCGAATCGGCCAATTGCCGGGGTCTAGCTGGTGCGCGCGCTCGAACTCCCGCACCACCCGGCGCGCCAGCACGAAGGCCATGACCAGATTCGTCTGCTCGGCTTTGCGGCCATAGGCTCGTCCCAGCCACAGGTGATACGAGGCGGCCTGGGGATTCAGTTGCACCGCACGCTCGCCGTTGCTGATCGCCTGCTCCCAGTTATCAATCAGGTAATAAACGCGGCAGAGGATCGAATACGCCTCGGCGTTATTGGGGTCCGTGCGGATGGTCTGGTTCAAGCTGTTGATCGCTTCGTCGGGCCGGCCGACCGATAGCGGTTCGGCCGCCGCCCTTTCCACCAGCGGAATGAGCAGGCAGCCCAGGATCAGGGCCGTGCACGGCAGCCGCCACGCGCCATGCTTGCGCGAGCCTAGGGATGGTGCGAGCTGTTGAAGATTACTCATGATCGGACCGGCAATTTGCAACGAATTTCCGCCCCTCACTGATTCCCCGCCGGCCCCCCCACTATTTTCACGTCGGCGCCGTTCGCCAAGGGAGAAGGGCTCAAGGACGCTATGGCTACGGTATCATTCTCCGAGAGCCCCTTAACTATTTCGACCCGATTGAGGTTGACTACTCCCGTCTGCACGGGGCGTTCTTCCAGGTGGCCGTCCCGGACCACGTACACGATTCGCTGGTTTCCCTCATCGTGCAACGCCTCGCGGGGAAGGGTGAGCGCGTTGGCGGTATTGCCGGTCACAATCAGAACGGCAACGTTGACGTTGGGCAGCAGTTTTTTGTCCTGGTTGTCGAGGGCGCAAATCACCTCGCCGATCATGCGGCTGCCGTGGCTCACGATGTTGCTGGGCAGCGCCGTTACTTTTCCGGACCAGGCGCGATCGGGCAGGGCGTCCCAGGTGATCTTGACCGCTTGCCCCATCAGCAGGCGGCCGATGTCAGGTTCATCGACAAAGGCGCGCACCTGCATCTGCTTCAAATCGGCGACCTCTACCAGCAGGTCGCCGCTCTTGACGTAAGCTCCCTGCCGAACCGGCAGGGAATAGACGGTGCTGGCGAAAGGCGCGCGCACGTTGGAACGCTCGATCACATCCCGCGCCGCGCTTACCGCCTCCTCCGCATTGTCCAGGTCGGCCTGCGCCCGCTCCCGATCCTGGCGGGAGAACCGCCTGCTTACTTTCTGCTCCAGTAGCTGCAGGTCGGCCTGAGCGCGGTTCAGGCGGTCGCGCGCCGCCACGATCTCCTGTTCGGAGGCTGCTCCCTCCTTCTGCAAACGGATCACCGCCTGCAGGTTGCGGTTGGCAGCCTGGTACTCGTCGCGGGCCTTGGTGAGGCCGGCCTCGCGGGTCAGTAATTCTTCCTGCGAGCCGCCTGCCCGCAGCGCGGCGTAGTTTGCCTGCGCCGCCCGAAGCTGTGCCGTGGCCTTGGCCAAATCGACACGGGCGTTGGAGTCGTCGAGTTCGACCAGCAGTTGTCCCGGGCGGGCCGGATCTCCTTCGTGGACGAGAATGCGCTTGACGGTGGTGGCGGCGGGCGCGTGCGCCTCGAAGTTCCGCTGGGGCTCGACCTTGCCGTTGGTCGTAATCGTGCTCAGGATCGCCTGCCGTTCCGGTTTCGCAATCTGGATACGGATCTTCCGCGGGCGCAGCGATACGAAGGCGCTGACCGCGATCACTACGGCCAAGACTCCGGCCAGGATCGCCCAATTCCGGCTCACACTCCTTGCCGCCTTGTCCGCAATTCCGTTTGCCATCTTCATCTTGAGGAATTCAGAACTGATTATAACCGCCCGCGTGCCAATTTAGAGTAGGGCTTTGGCGGGGTCCCCAGCAAGCCTGATTTCAGGCTTGCCGGGGTGCCTATGGCGGCGCAGTTGCAAAAACATGTCGAGGTTTCCCCGCACCCTAACGCCTGAAGTGCCGGAACCAGAGCGGCACACGCCGCGCTGGCGGCACATAGTTCCTAACCCCAGTCACTAACCCCAAAATCCTATTGTGAGTTGCGCGATTTGTGCGCGCAGCAGCAGGCACGGCGACATCTTATAACCAAGACTTCATTACTAAAGGCTGTGGGCCTGCGGGACTGTGAGCCTGCAAGCCCTCCGGCAGTGTAACCATGAGCACACTAAGTCTTCTCCAAGCCGCCACCAAGAACAGCCTGCGCGACATAGGCCGGAATCACATCATGGCCTTTGCCGCCGCACTCTCCTATTACTTCGTATTGAGCCTGTTCCCGGCGCTTATCCTGCTTGCCGCCCTGCTGGTGCTGCTGCCCACTCCCAACCTGTTTCCGCAGATCTTGAACCTGATGTCGCGCACCGTGCCGCCGTACGCCATGGGGCTGGTTCGCCAGATCACCGTCTCGGTGGTTTCACCTAATAGCGGCACCTTGTTTTCCTTTGGCGTGCTTGGCGTAGCCTGGAGCGCCACCACTGGCTTTGCCTCCCTCATCGAAGCCCTGAACGTGGCCTACGATGTTCCTGAAACCCGCCCTTATTGGAAGACACGTGTCCTGGCCATGCTCATGGCCCTGGAAGTCGGGGGGCTACTCCTGGTGGCGCTGGCCTTTGAGGTCGTCGGTCCCGACTTCGGAAGCTGGCTGGCTCGCCATCTCGGGCTGGGCCCGCTGCTGCAGATTATGTGGCCTTTCTTGCGCTGGGGAGTCAGCGTGGCGTTTACCCTGTTTGCCATTTACGCCAGCTACAAGGTCGCTCCCAACATCCGCCAGCGAATATCACAGCTACTGCCGGGAGCCGTCATTGCCACCGCCTTCTGGATACTGCTTTCTTATGGGCTCGGCATCTACTTCCGCAGCTTCGCCCATTTCAACAAGACCTATGGAACCCTGGGCGCCGCCATTGCCCTGATGATGTGGATTTACTACACCAGCTTCGTCATCCTGCTGGGGGCCGAGTTCAATTCCGAGCTGATGCAGTTGCGTGGAGGCGGGCGCCTGGAGCTGAAGCAGCCACCGCCACCCACAGTGAAGCCGCAGCCGGCCACCGAATCCGAGACAGACGTGGCCGCCTGACACGGTAAACGCCGCAATTGCGTTTCCGAACGTGGTCTTGGTGCCCCACCCTCATCGCGCCTTCTTTTGGCGCGATTAGGGTGGGAGCCGGTCGGTGCTCATCAAAATCCCCACCCTAACCGCCCAGAACCGGGGCGGTGAGGGTGGGGCACTTGTAGGGTCCCAGCTAACATCGCTGTCGCGTTTACGGGCGGCCAATTACAATTCCAGACATGCGCAAGACAAAGGTCAGCAGACTTGGGTACACCTCCGAGCACGCGGCCGCCGGTCTGGATGCCAAACTCCCCGAAATTGAAACCTGGCCCAATCAATTTCCCGGCTACGAGATTGAGATCGACATTCCGGAATTCACCTCCGTGTGCCCTAAGACCGGCCTGCCGGATTTCGGCATTATCTGGATCCGCTACATGCCAGCCAAGCTGTGCCTGGAGCTGAAGTCACTGAAGGAATACATCAACGCCTATCGCAATCTCGGCATCTTCCAGGAGAACGTGGTAAACCGCGTGCTTGAAGACGTGGTGCGCGCCGCCCGGCCGGTTTGGGCGGAGGTGCGCGGCCAGTTTCGTCCCAGGGGCGGCCTGGGGACCGTGGTGGAGGCGTACTGGCCAAGAGCCGCAGCCGCCAGGCGCGGCAAGTCCCGGGCGTGACCAGGCTCCCCATGCCCGCAAGCAACGCAGGGGCTTCCGCTCCGCCTTTCAGCATCTGGCGTGGAGCTGGCGGGGCGGCGCTGCTGGTGCTGACGGCGCTTAACTTCGTCAATTACATAGATCGCTCGGTTCTGTTCGCGGTTCAGCCGCTGGTGCAGCATGAATTCCAGCGCAGCGACGCGGAATTCGGCCTGCTCACCTCGGCTTTCTTCATCTTCTACATGTGCACGGCGCCGCTCATCGGCCCGCTGGCCGACCGCTATCCGCGCCGGCTCATCATGGTCGCCGGCGCCGTGCTGTGGAGCGGCGCCACCCTTCTGACGGCCATCACCTACGATTTCCGCACCCTGCTCATTCGTCATACAGTGGTCGGCATCGGCGAGGCCACTTTCGTGACGATCGCGCCCGCCTATATCGCCGACTTCTTTTCCGAGCAGCACCGGGGGCGGGTGCTGTCGATCTTCTATCTGGCGATTCCGGCCGGAACGGCGCTGGGATACCTGCTGGGCGGCTATCTCGGCGGCCATTACGGATGGCGCGCGCCCTTCTACGTGGGGGCCATTCCCGGGTTCCTGCTGGCCATGCTGCTACTCGCCCTGCCGGAGCCGGTGCGCGGCTCCGCCGATCACATTGGCGGCAGCTTCGAGCGCGACACCTTCCTCGGCCTGTGGCGCAACAAGGCCTTCTGGACCTGCAGCTTGGGAATGGCCATGCTGACCTTCGCCATTGGCGGGATGCAGGTGTGGATGCCCACCTTTCTCTTCCGCGTGCGTGGCATTCCCCTGGCTGATGCCAACCGGGTCTTCGGCCTGATGACGCTGGCCAGCGGAATCTTCGCCACGCTGCTGGGCGGGTGGCTGGGCGACGCGCTGCTTCGTTTTACCCGCGGCGCTTACTACCTGGTTTCAGCCGTGGGCATGGCCGTGACCTTGCCCGCCATAATAGTGGGGGTTTCCATAACCGGGAAAGGAATGTATCCCGCCATCTTTGTGGCCGAGTTCTTCCTGCTGCTGAACACGGCTCCGCTGAATGCGGCCCTGGTCAACTCCGTCAGCGGCAGGATTCGGGCCACCGCCATCGCCGTCAATCTGTTCACCATTCATCTGCTGGGAGACGCCTTTTCCCCCACGCTGATGGGCTACATCTCCGATCGCAGCAATCTGCGCATGGCGTTTCTGGTGGCCTCGGTCGCGGTCGCGATTTCCGCCGCAATTCTTTTTTACGGCATGCGATTCGCTCCCGCGCTGAATGCGGCGGAAGGGGAAAAGTAGTCCAGTCGGCTTTCACCGCCGGCTTCCGCGCCGCGAAACTTGTGCGCGCGTCGAAAGCAGCTTCGCGGAATCCGGCACATTCTTAGCGTATCGCGCGATACACCAGCTTAGTGCGCACTTAACACTCATGCGTGATGGAGCTCACACGATAAGACCTGCTTATGGCTACAGCAGCCGCGCGAATCACATTGGAGCGTGACCCCCGTAACTGACACCCGTCCGACTGCTGAAGAAGATGCGCATGACGCCACAAGCGAGCGGTCGTGCCGGAAGCGAGAACGAGGCACTCTAAGAGAGTGCCCGTAAGCGAGCGTTCCCGCGGCTGCCATGTTGTGGGGTGGGCGTCAGGGACCCGGGCTCAAGCAGGCACTTGAGGCCCGCGCCGACGCCTATATATCGTCGGTGTGGGCCTGGCAAGAGGCATCCATGGCCCATACGCTCAGCACCTGCACCTTTTGTGGAGTTGGGTGCGGGCTCTACCTGGAGACATCCGGCAATCAGGTTGCCGGCGTCTATCCCAGCTTCTCGCATCCGACCAACCAGGGAAGAATCTGTGTTCGCGGCTGGCATGTGCACGAGGTGGCCAGCTCTCCGGACCGCCTCAAGTCTCCCTTGCTCAAGCGCAACGGCCGTTTGCAGGAGGCGTCCTGGGAGGAAGCGTTCGCCTTCATTGCCGCCCGCCTGCGCGAAATCCGCGAGCGCCACGGGCCTGACGCGATTGCCTTTCTCGACTCTCCCCGCTGCTCCAACGAGGAGAGCTACCTGCTGCAAAAGTTCGCCCGCACCGTGATCGGCACCAACAACGTCGATCACGGGACCGGCGTCTACAGCAACAACTCCATCGATGTTCTGCTCGACATGCTGGGCCTGCCGGCGAGCACCAACTCCATCGCCGAGCTGGCGCAAAGCGAGGTCATTCTGGTCGACGGGGTCAACCTGGCGCGCCGGCTGCCCACGGTGGCGGGAGCCGTGATTCGGGCCAAGCTCAACGGAGCGCGCCTGATCGTGGTGGGCACGCGCGTACACCGGGTGGCCGAGCTCGCCGATCTCTACTTGCGCATCAAGCCGGGAAGCGAGGCCCTGCTCTACGGCGCCATGGCCAAGGTGATCGAGGACCGCGGGCTCATGAAACTTCCCTTTATCAAGTCCCGCTGCCGCGATTACCAGCCTTTCCTGGAGCAACTGCGCAGCTACGACCTGGTGCATGCGGCGGAAGGTTGTGGCGTCTCCTCCGATCTGATTGAAGCGGCGGCGCTGAGTTACGCCAATGCCAAATCGGCCGCGCTGCTTTACTCCATCAGCATGGGAGAGAAAAGCGAGCAGAACATTCAGGCGCTCGTCAATCTGGCGCTGATGACCGGCAATATCGGCAAGCCAGGATCAGGAATCTACGCTCTCGGCGAGCAAAACAACGTTCAGGGGGTCTGCGATGTCGGCATGTTGCCCGACCGCTTGCCAGGCTATGCCCACGTTGCCAGTCCCGAGGCCCGCGCCGCCGTGGAAGCAGCCTGGGGAACGAAGATTCCGGCCACTCCGGGCTTGTCCTCGCGCTCCATCCTCGCGGACCGCGGCAAGGGCAAGGTAAAAGCACTCTGGATCGTCCGCTACGACCCGGTGAGCACAGCTTTTGTGGCCGGGGTCACGGAGTCGCTGCGCCAGTTCGAGCTCATCGTGGTGCAGCATCTTTTCATGACCGAGACCGCGCAATACGCGGATGTGATTCTGCCGACCACGGCCTACGGCGAGGAGCAGGTTTCATTCACCAGCAGCGAACGGCGCATCCAGTTGGCGGCCAAGGTGATCGATCCGCCGGCTGGACTCACGCCGGCATGGTGGCAGCTCACTCATTTGGCCGGCCTGATGGACGCCGGCTGGAAGTACCAGTCCGCCGCCGAGGTGATGCAGGAGATCGGCGAAGTGGTCCCGTTTTACTCCGGAGCCAGCTATGAGAACCTGGCCCGCGATTATGGGCGGCAATGGCCGTGCACCAAGGACGAGCCCCTGGGCACTCCATTCCTTTATGGCGGCAATGGCGGCCACCGGCCCTTCAAGTTCGTTCCCGTAAGGCCGCCCGCGCCGTTCGTCGCCCCGAAGGAGTTTCCGCTCATGCTGGTGTGCGGCAATTCCTTGTACTACTGGAACCAGAACGTGCTGATCCGGCACAGCGAGACGCTGAAGCGGGAATACCGCAGCCTCTTCCTTGATTACCCAGACGGCTTCGTCGAGATCAGCGTCGAGGACGCCAAGCAGCTCGGGCTGCGCGACGGCGAGAAGGTCTGCCTGGACGCCGCCACCGGCTCGGCGTGCTCAACCGTGCGGGTGGCGCCTGAAGTCATGAAAGGCATCGTCTACGTTCCCTACTTTATGCGCGAGGTGCAGGAGCAGATCCTGGGCGAGCCCGGGCTCAGCCACAAACTTGTCCCGGTTCGCGTGGAAAAGCAGGAGGCCATATGAAAGCCCGCATCCTGGACCGTGGCGACGTGCTCAAGATCGTGGACTTGCTGCGGCAGCAAGGTTACGAGGTAATTGCTCCGTTTGCCGGGCGCGGGCGCGATACCTACTTCGAAGCCGTCACCGGCCAGAACCGCGAGCGCGTGCAGATTCACTTCAACAATCCCTACTACCCGCCGAAACGCTACGTCCTGCCGCACATCGAGCCCTTGCTCAAGATCACGCGCAGCAACGGCGACATTCGCATCGAGCCCAGCCATGAGCAGCCGAAGCGCGCCATCTTCGGCATTCGCTCCTGCGACGTGGCCGGAATCTATCATCTCGACCTGTTTTACCTGGGCGGCAAGTTTCGCGACGTTTACTACGACAACCACCGCAAGAACCTTTTCCTGGTCAACGTGGTCTGCACCGACCCGGAACGCGATATCGGCGGCGAGTGCTTCTGCATCTGCGCCGATACCGGCCCGGCCGCCCGCGAACACTTCGACCTGCAATTGATGGACCTTGGGGATGAATTCATGGCGGTGGCCGGGACGCCGGCCGGGGAACAACTGCTGGCCGCGCCTATCTTCCGCCGGGCTACGCAGGCACACGTGGAAAAGCGCCGCGCCCTCCTCGACGAGGTGCGCAAGCGCTTCAAGACCAGCACCAGCTGGTTTTCCGCGACCGTGCGCTACATCTCGCAGCACGAGGTGCTGGAGAAGACCTGGGAGGAGATCGGCAACCGCTGCATCGAGTGCGGCGGCTGCACTTACGTCTGCCCGGCGTGCACCTGCTTCACGGTGAGCGACCGGCAAACGGCGCCGGGGGAATTCGAGCGGGTGCGCATCTGGGACTCCTGCGCTTTGGGCGGGTTCACGCGCATGGCCGGCGGAC